>NZ_JBOKYU010000002.1:0-166046 GCF_051972735.1 Laedolimicola sp.
TATTCAGACCACGGTTCCGGATAGACGGCGCGGTACAGAATACGCCCCGCTTGGCGGCTGCATCGTCGGTAGCGTCAAACTGGCCCTTGAACAGCAGGTAGACCAGACAGGCTCCCACAAAGGCTCCCGCGAACTGGGCGATGATGTAGCCGGGTACCATAGACCAGGCGAAGCTGCCGTCGATGGCCAGCGCCAGAGTCAGAGCCGGGTTGAAGGACGCGCCCGAGGCTGCCCCGAAGATACAGGCCGGAATCATGACCGCCAGGCCCCAGGCAAAGGTAATCTGGACGCTTCCCGCGCCCTTCATACCGGATTTATTGAGTGTCACATTGGCTACCACGCCGTCGCCCAGAAGGATGAGCAGCATGGTGCCGAGGAATTCTGCGATATATGGCAGCATAAGATACCCTCTCTTTCATGGGCGCTCCGCCCTGCGAAGCGCCATATCAGTTTCATTGATTTGTTCACACCCTTCGCTTTCGCAGTCGTTCACCTTATGTAAACCATAAACTTTTCAGTCTGTCTAATCCTCTTTTGCCCAGCCGTAAGCGTATTTCACAGCCTTTTTCCAGCCCTTAATCTTCTTCTCCCGCTCTTCCGCGCCGATCTGCGGCTCAAAAATCGCGTTGATGGCCCAGTTCTTCCGTACATCTTCCTTATTTGCCCAGTAGCCTACCGCCAGACCGGCCAGATATGCCGCGCCCATGGCCGTAGTCTCCACGCAGCTTGGACGGTTCACCGGAGCGCCAATAATATCCGACTGAGTCTGCATCAGGAAATCATTGGCGCTGGCGCCGCCGTCCACTTTCAGCGCAGACAGCTTAATGCCGGAATCCGCCTCCATAGCCACCAGCACGTCATTGACCTGGTAAGCCAGGGATTCCAGGGTTGCACGGATGATATGGTACTTATTTACGCCGCGGGTGATGCCCACGATGGTGCCCCGGGCGTACTGATCCCAGTAAGGTGCGCCTAACCCAGTAAACGCAGGCACCACATAGCAGCCGTTGGTATCCGGCACCTTTTTCGCCATATATTCGGAATCCGGTGCGGAATCGATGATACGAAGCTCATCCCGCAGCCACTGAATGGCCGCGCCTGCCACGAAGATGGATCCCTCCAGGGCGTAATTTACTTTGCCGTCCAGGCCCCAGGCGATGGTGGTCACTAGCCCGTTGTCGGAAAATACCGGTTTCTCTCCTGTATTCATCAGCATGAAGCAGCCGGTTCCGTATGTATTCTTGGCCTCGCCCGGTTCAAAGCAGGTCTGTCCGAACAGAGCCGCCTGCTGGTCGCCCGCCGCGCCCGCAATGGGAATCGAACCGCCCAGGAAGGATGGATCCGTCTGACCGTACACACAGCTCGACGGTTTCGCCTCGGGCAGCATACCTCTGGGGATACCAAGCTCTGCCAGAATCTCATCGTCCCACTGCAGGGTGTTAATGTTGAACAGCATGGTTCGGGATGCGTTGGAATAGTCTGTCACATGTACCGCGCCTTTGGTCAGTTTCCAGATAAGCCAGGTCTCCACGGTTCCGAAAAGCAGTTCGCCCTTTTCGGCCCGCTCTCTGGCTCCATCCACATGGTCGAGAATCCATTTTACCTTGGTTCCGGAAAAGTAGGCATCAATAACCAGCCCCGTCTTCTTCCGGAATTTCTCAGTCAGTCCTTTCTCCTTCAGGGAGTCGCAATACTCGCTGGTCCGACGGCATTGCCACACGATCGCGTGGTAGATAGGATCTCCCGTCTTCTTATCCCAGACAATGGACGTCTCTCTCTGATTGGTAATGCCGATGGCCGCGATGTCCGCCGCCGTGGCTCCGATGCGGCTCATGGCCTCCACGGCTACGCCCAGCATGCTTGCCCAGATTTCGTCCGCGTCATGCTCCACCCAGCCGGGCTTCGGGAAATACTGCTTGAATTCCCGCTGTGCCACGCTGCACATTTCTCCCCTTTCGTTGAACAGGATACACCGGTTGCTGGTGGTTCCTGCGTCCAATGCCATTACATACTTTGCCATAGTTTTCCTCCTTCAGGTTTCCTTGCTTCTATTTGCATCCTATGAAACTATTGTCCCACTTATTAATCATTTTCCGAATCCTGAAAATATTTTTGAAGCGCCTCCTTCGACAGTCCTTCACCGATGACAATCAGAATTTCCTGCCCCCTGGAAATGGGCTTTAACAGTGTCTCCCGGCGAGTGGCGTTAAGCTCCAGCCATCCATCCCCTACCGGCAGAAAGCCTTTAATCCGGAAAATATGTCCGCAGGCCCGATCCGCGAATACGGCGTGTACAGCCCCTAAAAGTTCCTCTTCGGTCATTTTCACATGCATAAAAAAGAAGGAATCAAAGACCTCCTCCTGCTGCGGCGCCTTGCAGTAATCAGACATCTGATAGCCCGCTCGCATCAGCCGTTCGAAATCTTCGTCTGTAAATTCGAACCAGTTGCTTCGTATTATCTCATTATCCAGCTGCCTGCTGCATCCGACTTTTTTAAGTGCCCGATTCAGGTGCGCCACGGTCGCGTCCATCTCCGCCGCACTGGCCTCCCGGGTCCGGCTTAAGAGCACCGCTCCGGCGTCCGCCGCCTCGGCAGCCAGCAGATAATCAGCCGCATCCGACAGTTCCTGCGGCAGCTTCGCGTCCACGATGGCAAATACATTTCCTATCTCGTACCAGCGATCCAGAGGCTCCTCATGGAGAGCGTCAAAGAATTCATCCACGTCGTAGATACCCGAGGGCTCCACCAGCACCCGGTCATAGCCGCTCATGCCCATGGCGATAAGCTTGGTCTTGAACCGGCGTCTGTGGCAGTCTTTATCACAGCCGCCCGAAACCATTTCCAGCTCGCAGTTGTCGCCCTCCAGATCCTGAAGCAGCATCATGTCCACGTTCACCGCGCCGAAATCATTTTCCAGGATGCCGATGTTGTAGCCCTTTTTTATCAGCCACTGGGCGTACTGGCGGATGAAGGTGGTCTTGCCGGAGCCTAAGAAGCCTGTGATCAAATCTATTTTTACCATACTGTCCTCATTTCCTATTCTGCAAAATATGTGTCCAGGCCGTCCGCGATACCCCGGGCAATCTTCCACTGGTAATCATCGGAAGCCATCTTCAGATCCTCTGTCGGATTGGTCATGTAACCCATCTCCACGATGGTGACCGGAACCTGACACCAGTTGATTCCGCTCATGGTGTCCGTCTCCCAGACACGCTCCCTCTTACATCCGGTGGAAGCGCACAGGGCGTCCAGAATATCGCCTGACAGTTTTTTACTCTGTGCCGCCAGTTCGCCGTTGTAGGGATTGGAAGCCGTCTGGCAGATGGTCATGGCCCCGTGAACCGACGAGTCGGTGGAACCGTTCGCATGGATGCGCACAAAAGCATCCGCGCCCGCCTCATTGGCCATCTGCGCCCGCTCGCTGTTGCTGATATTTACATCATTTTCTGTGCGGATCATCAGAACCTGATAACCGCGGTTTGTCAGTTCCTCTTCCAGCTTCAAAGCCACCTGCAGGGTCAGCTGATACTCTGCCAGGCCGCTGGCCGCTCCCGAAGTTCCGGAGGCCACCTTCGCCTTCGTCTTGCCGGCTCCCGGTCCGATAGGCTCCTGCCCGGAATTGCCGTGGGCCTGATGTCCTGCATCGATGGCGATCAGATAACCCGATGGCAGCGCATCCTCTGTCACCAGATAAGCGCTGGCCACATAGCAGGTTTCCCCGTCCAGAAGAATCTTCGTCCATTCTCCCTCTTCGCCGATTTTCTGAATCTCTTCCCGGCGATTCAACACCGCCACGATATCAGATTCCGTGCTGGCTTCGCTCCGCACATTGACGCGACTGCCGGCATACATGGATACCGGTTCCGTCTCCTGCGTTTCTTCCGGCTCCGTTTCCTCCGGCTGTTCTTCTTCCGTCTCTTCTGCAGGCTCCTCTGTGTTCGCCACCTGTGTTACGGTTGGCTCCTCCTCTTTCCCGGATCCGCAGCCGAGCATTCCTGTCACCGCCAGATTCAGAGCTGCAACGCCAAGTATTATAATTAATTTTTTTCCTGTCTTTATCATAATTCACCTCATTTCCCAGTATAAAGCATTTTCCGTAATTCTTCTACTATTTTCACCACTTCTTGAATCTGCCGCAAAATCGTATTAAAATAGGATCGGCTTATGAAATAAAATTTCGCAATAACGGAGGATCTCTATGAAAAATATTACACTGGGCACTACCGGCATTACCGTTCCCCAGAACGCCTTCGGCGCGCTTCCGGTACAGCGCGTGGACATGGACACAGCTGTGGCGATTCTGCGCCGCGCCTATGAGGGCGGCATGCGCTTCTTCGACACGGCCCGGGCCTACACCGACAGTGAAGAAAAGCTGGGCAACGCCTTCGAAGGCATACGCGACCGCATCTACATCGCCAGCAAGACCATGGGCCACACCCCGGAAGCCTTCCGGGAGCAGCTTGACACCTCTTTAAAGCTCCTGAAAACCGACTATCTGGACATCTACCAGTTCCACTGTGTCGACCAGTGCTACCGTCCCGGCGACGGTACCGGCATGTACGAGTGTATGCTGGAAGCCAAAGAGCAGGGCAAGATTCGTCATATCGGCGTCACCGCCCATAAGCTTGGCGTGGCAAAGGAATGCATCGAATCCGGGCTTTATGAGACTCTGCAATACCCCTTAAGCTACCTCTCCTCTGAGAAGGAGCTTAATTTGATTCAGCTTTGTAAAGAACATAACATGGGCTTCATCGCCATGAAAGGGCTGGCCGGAGGCCTCATCAATAACTCCCGGTCTGCCTTTGCCTTCATGTCCCAGTTCGACAATGTGCTTCCCATCTGGGGCATTCAAAAAATGACCGAGCTGGAAGAGTGGCTTTCCTACATGGACGAGCCGCCCGCCCTGAACGCGGAGATCACTGCCTTTATCGAGAAGGAAAAAGCGGAGCTGAACGGGGAATTCTGCCGCGGCTGCGGCTATTGCATGCCCTGTCCCGCCGGCATTCTCATCAACAACTGCGCCCGCATGTCCCTGATGGTCCGCCGCGCCCCTTCCGCCAACTGGCTGAGCGAACAGTGGCAGGAAAATATGAAGAAAATCGAGGGCTGTCTCCACTGCAACCAGTGTATGAAGAAATGTCCTTACGAGCTGAATACGCCAGAGTTGCTTCAGAAGAATTATGAGGATTATAAGAAGATCCTGGCCGGGGAAGTGAAGGTGAATTAAGTAGTTTCCATAAAATTAGGAGGAGTTTCTTTATACAAAACTCCTCCTAATTTATTAAAATTCAATCCCTTCCACCGCCCGCAACACGGCTTCTCTGTTCTTTTCATGCAGATATACCGGATTCAGGCGATTCTTTCGATATTGTAGATAACTGTTCTCCGTGCTTTCCATCAAAAGCTTCGTAAAATACCGTTCCCAGCTAAAATATTCACAACTATCTGCGTATTCTTCCGGCGCGTCAAGGATTCTCTCTACCTGTTTTCCGCTGATTAAACCCGATTTCAAAATCAGCCACTCGAAAGACTCTGGAAGATACAACTTGATATTTCTATGATTACGTGTCCATTTATACAACGCATTCATCTCCGGACCAATCGCGGCTCCGTCTGCAATGACACAAGTTTCTTTTTCGTTCTCACTCTTTACATTCTCAAACAGATTTGACTTTCCTCCCGCGCTGATACATTCCAGATTTTTCTCCACGCTTAACGCCTTGAAGAACTCATAACCCGCATTAGAATCCTCCGTGATCAGTTTCTCCGGTTTCACCGGAAATGCCTCCACATCTGTATATATCCGGTTATCTCAAATTCATAATGTAATCTGTTATTTTGAACAATTATTTTATGCTTTCCCTTCATTGCCTATCCCCTATACATAGTCGCCTGCAATATAGATAAATTCCGACATATTATGCACTATCGTGTCCGTATTCAGGATCCTGGCTTCAAAGGATTTCTCTCCAAAATCCATAATATGTCTCAGATTAATGGTTAAATCCTTTTCCTGTGCGATTTTCAAAATCCATTTTGCGCAGTTATCTCCGCACGCCGACGCATTAAACACTTTTCCGCTTTCATCAAAGGCCATCAGCATCAGCGTCTTTACGCCTCCGGAAAGCTCTTTTGTGGAAATCGGTTCCAGCACCGGACTATCTATCAGACGGGCGCTTACTACCTCCGACTTGTCGACATCCTTTATCATCGCCACCGACAGCGGCTCTGTAATCCATTCGTCTTCGTATCGGTTGTCAAAATATGTGGGCGGATGATAAATCACCCCGTCCATATCCCCTAAAAATATACTGAGCATAACGACCTCCTTTTTGAAGTCTAATATACACAAAACCAAACAGCCAGCCAGAGTTTTTTCCACTCCGGCTGGCCGTCTTATCAATCGCATAAAATCACTTTAATTCCCTTTTCCCGATATTCCATGATCTTTTCTTCGCTCAGTCCCGAATCCGTAATCAGGATGGATAGTGCTTCCGGCTCGCAGAGCTTGAAACGCTTTACCTGGGATTCCTTAGTGCTGTCCGCGCAGAGGATGCATTCAGAGGCGTAGGACATGTACCTTTTTTTCAAAAGGACATCCTCGTAATTCGTATGCGTCACGCCTGCGGCGATGTCGAAAGCGCTGGCTCCCATAAAGTACTTCTTTACGTTCAGCGTCTCTATGATATCTGACATACCTCCGTACAAATCATAGGCATCCCGGTGCTTGATTCCTCCGCTGACCACCAGGGAAATTTCTCTGTTCCCGCACAGGGTATAGGCAACCTTCAAATCATTAGTCGCCACGGTCAGGTTCTTCAGCTTCCGATCCTCAGCCAGAAGCTTCGCGAAATAGTACATGGTACTTCCTGAGTCAATGATAATGGTATCATTGTCCTCCAGCATGGAATAAGCTGCTTCCGCAATCTTTGTTTTGAACGAAATATTGAGACGCTCTTTATCCTCGATAACCTGCTCGAATTCACCGGAATTGACGGTACTGACCACTCCTCCATGAACCTTTGATACATTTCCACTTTTTACCAGTTCGTTGATATCTCTGTTCAAGGTCGCCTTGGACACATTGAAATGAGATAATAATTCTTCTATTGATACATTTCCTTTGTTAATGATATATTGCAGCATATCAATGTGTCTCTGATATTTCATGTTCGGCCTATTCTCCTATTTCGTCAAATAATGTTTTCATCTCCCGATATGAATGTACGGTATAGTCCGCGCCATCTGTCTCCTGTTTGATACTTGCACCCTTAAATGCCACGACCTTCAGGCCTGCATTTTTCGCTGCCATAACACCATTTCTGGAATCTTCAATGACAATGGTTTCATATTTTTTTGCTTCCAGATGATCCACCGCATAATTATAGATCTCAGGATCCGGTTTGGAATGTTCAAACGCCTCACCGCTCACAAGCAGGTCAAAATACTCCGTCACACCTAGATTATACAGTACTTCCTTTATCCAGGCAAGCTCTGATGAGGACGCAAGGCCGATTTTATAGCCTCTTTCCTTCAGATATTGCAGGAAATCCGTCAATCCGTCAATCTCTTTGAGCTCCGTATCCGCCATTACCCGGTCGAAATACTCATTCTGCAGTTCGATTAGGGCCCGAACCGACATATAAATGTTTTACGCGCTCCTCATCAATCTGGTTGCGGAATACGCCGTCCTTCTTGAAGCTGGTGCCGATAAACATTGCATCAACGTAGGGGAGATACTGGTCTACATTGTCATAATTTACGCCAGTGGCAGCGAAAATTACTGCGTCCGGATATTTTTCGCGGCAGAACTTGATATCCTCTACCCTCGGCTTTTGGCCTGCCACAACGCCTGCAATGGCGATAGCGTCCGGTTTATCCAGGAAATAAGTGGATTTAAGCAAAGTAACTGCATCTCTTCCGCCCAGATCCGCGCTGGACTCCGGCATCAGGTAATATACCAGCTTGAAATCCGGAATGCTTAAGGCCTTGCAGAGTCTTCTTGCTGTGCCTGCGTCTCCCTGGGCGATGCCTGCATTGGTAGACCAGGAACCATGGAACACGCCTCTGGTGAAGCATGCGCCTGTGGCGCTTGACAGCGCGATGGTTGCCTTCTCGTCAGAAATGCAGTCATTTCCGTAAGGAAGCTTGATGACATCCTTCAGAGCGCCCATCACGTAAGCCATAGCTGCTACAGTCTCCGGCTCTACCTTATTCAGGTAGGGCAGGGAAAACTCGTTTGTAAATAACAGTCCGTCCGCGAAATGTCCTTGAGATATTTTGAGATTAAATGAGAGTTTTTGATTTAAATAATGATTCGTTTTTTCATATCTTCTCAATTTTTCACCTACAGAATCTGCCGCCTACAGTTCCTTACGGATACTTCGTAACAAAAAAGGAGCTCACAGTCTCTACTATGAACTCCCTATTTATCCATCCTCTCCTGGCCTATCACGCCGCTTTCTTCAGTTCCTTCCTCCAGCTGTGCGTCACGTAAAAATAATAAGGCACCAGCGGAATCAGCGCGGAAATCCATGCCGCAGGATCCGACAGACAGACGCCCGCAAAGCTGGCCTTTCCGGCTACCAGCAGTACGATCCCTGTCCGGGCAACCAGCTCGAAGACACCGCCCAGCATCGGCACCAGGCCATAGCCCAGACCCTGCAGGGTATTCCGGTACAGAAAGATGCTGCCCAGGAACGGATAGCACCAGAATACCATACGAAAATACAGCACCGCCACATCGATAACCTCCGTCTCAGATGCGCTGACAAACAGAAGCGTCATATATTTACTGAAGAAAAATACCAGTACCATGGCAAATACACTGTAAATCAGAATCATAACCTGGGTACAGCGCACGCCCTCCAGCACGCGCTCCTTCTTGCCCGCGCCCCAGTTCTGTCCCACATAAGTGGCAATGGTGGCGCCAAAGGCCACATAGACGGTCGCTATGATATTCTGGAGCTTGCCGCCCGCAGAGAAGCCCGCCATATAAGTCTCTCCATATACGTTGACCGCGCCCTGCACGATGATGGTTCCAATGGCCGTAATGGAAAACTGAAGCGCCATGGGAATACCCAACGCCAGCAGTCTTCCACAGGAATGCAGTGAAAACGCAAAGTTCTCTTTTTTCAAATGCAGAATCGGATAACGCTTTACAATATAGAAGAAACACAATACCGCGGAAATCCCCTGGGCAATGACAGTCGCGTAAGCACAGCCCTCTACGCCCATACCGCCATAAATGATAAAGGCCACGTCCAGCCCCACATTGATGATTGCGGAAATAATCAGGAAATACAGCGGCGATTTGGAATCTCCCAGCGCGCGCAGGAAGGCCGCCAGCGCATTGTAGGCCGCCGTCACAATCAGGCCCGCATAAATAATTCCCATATAGGCTTTTACATCCGGCATGATCTCGTCCGAATAATTCATCAGCCGCAGAATTGGCACATTGGCTGCTCCCAGTCCCACCGTCATCAGCACTGCGAAACCGATGGACAGGTAGACGGACATGGCCACATAATGGCGCATCCGTTCATATTCCTTTGCGCCAAACCACTGGGCCACCAGAATCGCAAAGCCACTGGCCAGACCGTTCAGCCATCCGGTCACAAAGAACATCAGGGAACCCGTACTCCCAATCGCTGCCAAGGCCCGCACGCCCAGGAACTGGCCGGCGATGATGGAATCGGCCACGTTATAGAACTGCTGGAACACATTGCCCAGAAACATGGGCACCATAAAATGGAGAATCAGCTTCACGGGGCTTCCCACCGTCATATCATGCATTTTTCCGGCTGTATTTTCACTCATTTCCAAAACTCCTCACATATTACAAAACTTCGTAACTGTTCAGTATCTGACCAGTTACAAAACTTCTATCTATGGCTACGGCTTCACATTATAACATGGATGCCTTTAAAAATACAGCTTTTTTCGCTGATTTTGCAGTTATTTTTTTCTGCTTTCTTGACACTCCGGGGCCTTTCCGATACTATTAGCTTATTACTCAAGGAGATGGTATCTTCCATGCAAATGACCATTGAAAATACATACGATAATCTGAAATCCAGCCTGGACGATCTGGAGCTGATGCTGCACCAGATGGTCCGGATTGACCGCGCCCGGGATGTACACGAGCTGCACGATTCCATTCAGAATCTGCTGCAGGCCATGGGCGACTATACAAAGGCCGACCGGGTCTTTATTTTTGAATTCCGTGACGCTCTGCATATCTATCGCAACACCTATGAATGGTGCGCTCCCGGAATCACGCCGCAGATCGATAACCTGCAGACCATAGAGCCATCCGATATTCCCGTCTGGCAGGCGGCCTTTGAGCAGGGAGAAAATATCGTTATTCCGAATTTGGAGGATGTTCGGGACACGATGCCCGGGGAATATGAAATTCTGCGGGTACAGGACATTCACAGTGAGATTTCTTTCCCTATTTTCAGTAAGGATGCACTCATCGGCTTTCTCGGGCTGGATAACCCAACCATCGAAGGTTCACACCGTTTCATCAACCTGCTGGCGGTCGTCGGAAGTCACCTGGGCGGCGCCTGGGCCAATTTCCGTACAAGCGCCCTGCTGGAGCAGAGCCAGTCGGATCTGCGTGACAGCATGCAGGCTTTGCAGAAGGATCAGCAGGTACTGGAAGCTCTGTGCCGGGACTACACCTGTGTATACACGCTGGATCCTGTGATGGATCGCATCGAGCTGGTACAGGTAGACCCCAATGCCAACGCACAGCTGGTTCTGGCTGCCCTTCAGACCCGCCAGCTTTCTCACCATGAGATCATTCACGCCTATTACCAGAATTTTGTCGTCAAGGCTTCCGCCCGGGATTTTCTCACCCGGCTGGATGGCCGCGCGCTTCAGGAAGAGCTGAACCGGAAAGAACGTGTCATTTATCGTTTTCGCACTCTGCCAAATTCTGCCGGGCAGGAATATTTTGAGCTGCAGGCCGTGAAAATCAACACCAAGAACAACCCTTACCGTATCCTTGTGGGCTTCCATCATATCGATGATATTGTAAATGAGGAGCTTCGGCAGCAGAAGGAGCTGGAAACGGCTCTGGAAGAGGCACGCCTGAACAGTGAGATTGTGTCTGCCATCAGCAAGATTTACTTTTCTATCTATCGCATTGATTTGAACGCGGATATTTATGATGAGATTTCCAGCGGAGAAGAATTCCACCGGCTGACTGGTCTGTCCGGAAAGGCTTCCCTGAAAATGAAGGAGCTTTGCAATACCTTCGTCACCCATGAATACTATGATCGGGTCATGCTCTTTCTGGATCTGTCCACCCTGAAAGAACGTCTGTCCAGGGACGAGTCGGTGGGCATCGAGTATCTGGCCAAGGACGGCAACTGGCATCTGGCCCGCTTTATCGTCAAGAAGCGGGATGAGAACGGCCAGGTATCCCATGTCCTCTACACCACCCGCCTGATCAGCGACACCAAGCACCGGGAGCAGAACTGGATCGTCATTGCCGAAGCGGCCAATAAGGCAAATAAGGCCAAGACGGATTTTCTCTCCCGTATGGCCCACGATATCCGGACTCCCATGAACGCCATCATGGGCTTCACTTCCATCGCCCAGAATCAGCTGGACAACACGGAACGGCTGAAGGATACCCTGCGGAAGATTCAGATCTCCGGGCGCTATCTGCAGCAGATCGCGGACGACGTGCTGGATATCAGCCGCATCGAAAGCGGCTCGCTGAAGCTGGACAATGTGGATACCAGCATTACCAGACTGTTTCAGGATACCGCAGACACAGCCCGGGAGATTCAGCCTGAAAAGCATCTGCAGTTCTTCTGTGACGCCCATGACATCGCTTACGAGCACGTCCTTGGCGATCCGCTGCATCTGCAGCAGATCTATATGAACCTTCTGTCCAACGCGGTAAAATATACGCCTGAGGGCGGTGAAATCCATTTTGAGATTTATCAGGAGCTGCTGCCCCATAACCATCAGCTGAACCTGATTTCCATTATCCGGGATACCGGCATCGGCATGTCGCCGGAATTTATGAAGGAAATGTATTCCAAATTTTCCCGGGCTGTGGATACCCGGGTCAATAAGGTGCGCGGCAGCGGATTGGGGCTGACCATCGTGCGGGAGCTGATGGAGTTGATGCAGGGAACCATCCATGTGCAGAGCACGCCGGGCGAAGGAACCTGTTTTAAGCTTACCATTCCGCTTACCTATCTGGATCCCGACGCAGAGCCTGACAAAATCGGACAGAAAAAAGCCCCGGCCGGAGAACTCTGCAAAGGTATGCATCTTCTCGTAGCCGAGGACAATGATTTAAATTATGAAGTGGCGTCCGAGCTTCTGGCTCTCCGCGACGTCACCTGCGACCGGGCCGAGGACGGCGCCATCTGTGTGGAGCGGTTTAATACAGCTCAGCCCTTCACCTACAACGCCATTCTCATGGATATTCAGATGCCTGTCATGGACGGACTGGAAGCCACCATGGCTATCCGCACACTGGAGCATCCCCAGGCCAAGTCCATTCCCATCATCGCCATGACGGCCAACGCGTTTACCGATGATGTGAACAGCTGTATGGCGGCCGGTATGAACCGGCATATGTCCAAGCCGCTGAATATCGACGATTTACTGGAAGTTCTCGCTTCCTACCGCAATTAAATCAAAAAACAATTAAAGCACTTCCACCTGACACATTTTCATGGTGGTCAACGCCGCCTCGTGGCTTGCGGGTGTCACGCCCGCACAGCAGGCGGCGATTACTTTCACCGGAGTCTCCGGCAGATACGCCTTGATGAGCAGTGCGTTGGATACCACACAGATATCCGTACACAGGCCAATCAGGGTCACCTCCAGTTCTTCCTTTTCCGCCAGCTTTTCGATTTTTTCCGCCAGCTTTCTGGAGCCGAAGGTGGGCTTATCGATGATCTCTGCTTCGCCCAGAGCCTTCGCCACCTTTTCGTTAATCTCCCAGCCCTTTGTTCCCTTTACACAGTGAACCACCGGAAGCTTTCTTCCTTCCTGGGTCTCCAGATAATTCTCCGGATGGGTATCTCTGGTAGCGAATACATCTTTCACATCGTATTTTCCAATTTCCTCCACTACGTTATCTACAATCTGAACGGCTTCCGCTGTTCCCAGACTTCCGTCAATGAAATCATTCTGCATATCTACTACAACCAGTAATTTCCGCATGCTAAATTCCTCCAAAATACAGTTTTTCATATCCAAGCAGGCTGCACAGCCGGGTCATATAGGGCTGCTCAATCCGTGCTTTCTTCAATACCTCTTCCTGGGCGATGGTCGGCTCGTCCAGAATCAGCACTTTCGTATCCATGGCCTCCACCAGCTCCGCGGGCCGGGTGGTCGGCACGAACACTGCAAAGGCCAGCAATATGCTACTCCCTCTGTCTGTTGTCTGCATTAAACATAAAAATAGAACTTTACAGGTATCTTGTCAACTATAAAGTTCTATTTAAAAGGGCTGCCCGGAATTTGGACAGCCCTTTTCGCTATTTATCAAGGCATTTTTTCAATTCTTCCACAGTCGCCGCAATCCTCGCTGCGCCTGCTTCCGTGAGCTCCTCCCGGCTGCCATAGCCGTAAAGCACGCCGATGCAGGGAAGGCCGTTTTCTCTGGCTCCGCGGACGTCATTTTCCCGATCGCCGACCATCACAGCCCCGGACAGATCATAGCTACCCGCCTCTATAGCATAGCGGAGCACATCCGCCTTCTCCACCCGGTTTTCGTCCATACTGGCTCCCGCAATCCGATCGAAATACTGTGCCAGCCCGAAATGTTCCATAATCTGAACCGCAAACGCTTCCGGCTTGGAAGTAGCAACGACCAGCTTCCGTCCGGCGTCTTTCAGATACGCCGCCAGTTCCCTGATGCCGGGATACACGGAGTTCTCAAACATTCCCTTTTCCACATAGTACTCCCGGTAATATTCAATACTTTTTTGGCACTGCTCTGGCGTAAAGTTATAATATTTCGCAAAGGATTCCGCCAGCGGCGGACCTACAAATGCATTTAACACGCTGTAGTCCTCCACCTTGATATTCCATTTATTCAGGGCATACGCCACTGAATGAGTGATACCCGGGCCGGAATCTGTCAAGGTTCCATCCAAATCAAAGAAAATCGTCTGATACATGTTATTCTCCTGTGTCGATCTCATCCGTGTCATCACTTTCTCCGGTATCAATCTCGCCAACTGACGCGGAACCGTCTGTTGGCGGCTGATTTACCGCGCCGATTACATTGCCCGGATGCAGGCTGCAGGGCTTCGCTACCAGCGGGGAACCGGATACGCTGTTATCCTCCGGAACCAGGGTAATAACCCGGAACTCATGTACCGGGCACGCGTCTGTGGCCAGAGCGCCGCTCTCCACGCAGGCCTCACCGGTTACATGAACGTCACAGTACTCCGTAGGCACAGTTCCCTCCGCAAAGTATTCTGTTTTCACCATACCGTCACAGATGCCGGGAATCGGAAGCTTACCGGACGCCGCGCATACAGTGGCGCTGGTTACAGAAGACGGTTTCGGAAATCCGATATCGGACTGTCCCTCGCTTAATCTGGACATCACTGCCTTCCAGATCTTTTTGTGGTAACTGGTCTCTCCCTTCTTACTGGAGAGCTCATGGTTATTATCATAGCCGGCCCAGATACCCGCCGTGTAGTAAGGCGTGTAGCCTACGAACCAGACGTCGCGGTTATCCGATGTCGTACCGGTCTTACCGGCAACGCTCATGCCGCCGAAGTTCACGGCTTTACCGGTACCCGTGGTCACTACATCCTGCATGGCGCTGGTCAGAAGCCATGCGGTACTATCCTTCAGGACAGTTCTGCTGTAAGCTTCCGTATTATCAATCAGGACATTACCGTCGTGATCGGTAATCTTTGTGTAGAAAACCGGCTTTTCATAGACACCGCCGTTGGCGATGGTTGCGTAGGCAGCAGTCAGTTCCACGTTCTTGACGCCATTCGTGATACCACCCAATACCATAGCCTGGGTGTAATCGTTCCTGCCATCCTTCAGCTCTTTCTGCATGGTGGTAATACCCATATTTTCCAGGTAATTAATGCCAAGCGCCGGAGTGATATCCGTAATCGTCTTCACAGCTACGATATTCATAGACTGCTCAATACCTCTCCGGAGAGAAGTCCAGCCCTGATAATTCTCGCCGTTCCAGTTCCGGACCGGACGTCCCTTGCCGCCGTCGTAATTATAGGGTGCGTCATACTGGGTAGTCGCCAGCGTCATACCCGCGGAATCCAGCGCTGCCGCGTAGGCCGCCACCACCTTGAAGGTAGAACCGGGCTGACGGGTCGTATCTGTGGCACGGTTCAGGGACAGGCTCTCGGTCTTCTCGCCACGGCCGCCTACTATTCCCTTCACATAGCCTGTGGACTGATCCATCACAACCATGGAGATCTGCGGCTGGATGGTCATATTGATAGTTTCGTAGATCTTATCGCCGTCCTCGACAATGGATTCCTTGTATGCGTCAATGTGCGCCTGGGCGTCCTCTTTGCTGTCAAACAGCAGTTCGAAATTCGAAGACTCATTTTCCCTGAAATACTTCTCCATCATTTCTTTGCTGTAATTGGTCTGCGTGCCGTCCGGCTTCACCACAGTCAGCGCATACTCCAGACCTATCTTGGCACCTGCCGGATAGTTATCCTCATTGGATGTCTCCTCATCCATAATCTTCTGGACTTCCGGATCCTGCGCAGTCTCGATGGTCAGGCCGCCGTTGTATACCAGATTATAAGCCTGCTGGGAGGTGTATCCCTTGACCTCCTGCAGATCGTTGATCACCTGCGCAATGGTCGCGTCCACATAATAGGAATAGACGCTTGCACTGCTCTTGGTCTCATTGGTGGTCTGAATGCGGTCATAGACGTCATCCGCCATGGCCTCCTGATATTCTTCCTCGCTGATATCACCGCATTTTTTCATATCATCCAGTACAATCTCTCGCCGCTTGGCATTCTCCTCCGGATCTGTAACCGGATTGTACTTGGTGGGGCTCTTGGTGATACCCGCGATAACCGCAGCTTCAGAGACACTCAGTTCGCTGACGTCCTTATTGAAATAGCGGTTGGCTGCCGCCTGAATACCCAGAGTATTCTGTCCTAAATTGATCGTATTCAGATAGGCTTCCAGAATTTCATCCTTGGTCATGATCTTCTCAAGCTCCAGAGCCAGATACTGCTCCTGCAGCTTACGCTCAATCTTCTCCACCAGCGTATCCTCACTCATGAAGTCAAAGACACTGTTCTTCAGAAGCTGCTGGGTAATGGTGCTGGCGCCTTCGGTTTTCCTGAAGCCGCTGGCAATCCCCTTCATGCCTGCTCTGATGATACCCTTCAGGTCAATGCCGTTATGCTTATAAAATCGCTCGTCCTCTACATCTACAAAAGCTTTCTGCACATGCTCCGGAATATTGTCAATATCCACCCAGACACGGTTGGATCCCGCTGTGATAAGCTCTGCCATTTTATTTCCATCAGAGTCTACCATGACGGACTTGTATCCTCTCGGAATCACACTGGTGCTGTCAATATCCGGCGCATTGTCGATGACTCCCTTGACGATTCCGATTCCGGCGCACAGACCGATCACGCCTGCTGCCAGCAGGCAAACCAGAAATGCTTTTATAAAAATTACGCTGGCCTTTTTACCGGCCTTCGCGGACTTGGAGTGCATAGACTTCTGCTTTTTCGAAGTACTGCGTTTCCCGTAATTCATGTTTTATCCTCCTATACATCCAATCATTATATCAAAAAGTAATGTCAGAATAAAGAGTTATTTGAGAAATTCACAGTTTCTTAAGCATTTCCCCGCGTCTGTCCCTTGTGCGGAGACGCCTGTTTATATTATAATAATATACACTGTAAAAATTTAATATCTGTGACAGCTTTCGACATTCTTTTTTCAGGTATTCCTGTATAATTTTTGAAAACCCGGCACAGCCCGACGCAAAGGAGATTATCATGCAAAAAGAATACCTGATTGAAACCCGTTCTGTCACAGACGAAAAAGGAAACCTGCTGCACCTGAAATATTATCTAATAGAGGAAGAACGGCCCGTATCACCCGCCCCGCTCTATCGGATCTGCATTAAAAAATCACTGACGGAGTATCCCGGAGTGGAGGAGGCGGAAAGCACGCCGCCCGTATCAGCTTCAGAAAGCCGGGCCCGGGAAATGCTCCGAAGTCTAATAAAGAATGCAGTGACGCCCGTATGTCTTCTGGAAATCGTGGACGATATGATGTCTCTGGAGAGCGGACAGGCTTCCTGAAAGGAAGTAACATGTCAGAAACATACCGTTTTGCATATGAGGGCGGTGTGGGTGAGCTTGTGGAAAAAAAATCCCGTTTTATCGCCACAGTAACCCCCGTCACCTCTGAAGAAGAAGCCCTTCGCTTCATCGAACAGACAAAGAAAAAATACTGGGATGCCCGTCATAACTGCACAGCCTTCACCATCGGCAGCCGCCACCAGCTGACCCGCTGCAGCGACGATGGCGAACCGGCCGGAACCGCGGGCCGTCCCATGCTGGACGTCCTCTTAAAAGAAGATATTCACAATGTGGCCGTTGTCGTAACCCGCTATTTCGGCGGCACCCTGCTGGGCACCGGCGGACTGGTGCGCGCCTATTCCGGAGCGGTTCAGGAGGGACTCCGAAGCTCCGTGATTCTTACCCGTCAGTCCGGCGTACGACTGGAGATCCGCACCGATTACACAGATCTGGGTAAAATTCAGTATCTGATGGGACAGGAACAAATTCCGACCCTCGCTTCCGATTATACCGATTCCGTCTATCTCGAAGCCCTGGTGCCTGTCAGACAGCTGGAGTCTTTTTGCAATGCCCTGACGGAAGGAACTGCCGGAAAAGTATCGCTCACAAAAGGAGACCCCTGTGATTACGCCCTGAATGGCGGCGAATTGCTTCTGCTTGATAAGGGGGAGCCTGTATGAAGACCTTTTCCCCCCGGTTCCGAAAAGCACTCCCGGTTCTTCTGATTACTGCCGCCCTGGCGCTCTCACTCTCTGCCTGGGGACTCTGGAAATACCGCTTCTCCCGGCTTGCAGCTCCTCTGAAACCGCTCTGTATCAATGAGCTCTCGGTTTCCAGCCTCGCCACGCAGGTCGGCGGTTCCACGATATACGAGGATTACATCGAGCTCTACAATCCCAATAATAATACAATTTCCCTGGACGGACTGTATCTGTCTGATACCTCCGACTACACGCTGGCCCCGCTGCCCGATGTCACCATCGGCCCCGGCGCTCATCTCTGCATCTACGCCGCAGGGCAGGATGGCTCCGTGCCTGAAGGGCAGCTTTCTGTCCCTTTCAGTCTCTCTGAAAACGAAACTGTCTCACTGACACGTTTAGAGGAAAATACAGCCGGTACAGCATCCTCCGTTTTGCTGGATACCGTCTACATCCCCGATTCTATGAAAATCGGAGCTGTCTATGCACGCACGGAAGACGGCGGAGAAACCTTTGCCCAGATGAGACCCTCACCCGGGACTGCCAATCAGGAGGCTGCCCTTGTACTCGAAGATCCCACATTTTCACAGCCAAGTGGTTTTTATGAAGACGCAGTTTCTCTGCAAATCAGTTCTTCCAGCGGCACTACGGTTCATTATACGCTGGACGGAAGCGACCCGACGACGGACTCTCCCCTCTACAGCGGCTCGTTGACACTGATGGATCCCAGCTCTCATTCCGATCGCTATGCCTCCCGCACTGATATCACCGAACAAGATAGCGGATACCTGCCACCGGATTCTCCGGTCGATAAGGCTGTGGTGCTGCGCGCCGTCGCTTTTGACGCCGCCGGTAATTCCAGCAATATCACTACGGCCACCTATTTTATCGACTTTGATCAGAAGGATGGGTATGAAAATGCTGCTGTGCTTTCTCTCGTGACGGATCCGGACAACCTTTTTTCTTCTGAAACCGGTATTTACGTCCGCGGCGCCCTGTATGATGACGCCATGGAAGCCGGACTCATTTACAACGGCCTTCCATGGACCTATCTGACCGAATACACCAACTATTATCTGGAAGGCGCAGAAGCTGAACGCCCGGTCTATATCCAATTCTTTGACGCCTCCCGGGAAGAGACGCTGGCTCAGGACTGCGGTATACGGATTCGCGGCAATGAATCCCGTCATTTCCCGCAGAAAAGCTTCTCCCTGTACGCCAGAAGCCGCTATGGTTCCTCTTCCTTTTCGCCTGTTTTCTTTGATACGGGCATTTCCTATCCGAATCTGATACTGAACTCCGGCCGTCAGCTGAAGAAGATCTTTTTCTTTTCCCTGGTGGAAGACCGCGATACGGCCATTCAGCAATATACTCCCTGCCAGGTCTTTCTGAACGGCGAGTATTGGGGCATGTATTACCTGATGGAAAAATATTCCTCCGAATACCTTGCAGGACATTACGACGTAGCTCCCGACAATACCCTGCTCGTCAAGGATACCCGCTATGTGGAAAATGGCAGCCCTCAGGATATTGCCCGCTACAAAGAACTCCGCACCTTTCTCGCGGAGCAGAATCTGGCTGATCCGGACGTCTATCAGGAGCTTCTCACCAAAATGGATATGCAGAGCTTCATCGACTGGATGTGTACCAACATCTACATCGCCAACACCGATACCAAGCCTCTGGGTGGAAATGTCCTCACCTGGCAGACACTCACACCGGAAAACGATGCCGAGGGCGACGGACGCTTCCGCTGGATGCTCTACGACCTGGACGACTCCCTGGCTGTCGGAACGGATCTGGCTGCTACCCCAGCCTACGCCTTCGACTCCTTCACCGGACATTCCGCTTACTCCGAGCTGGGTTTTCTGGACGATGATCCCTTGCCCGCCCTCATGAAAAATAAGGACTTCCGCCGCCAGTTTGTCCTGACCTTCCTGGACATGGCCAACGAGAGCTTCCGCTGGGAGCACGTAAAAGCGCTTCTGGAGAATCTTGAAGAACAGCATGCCTGGGCTGACACAGGCTGGATGCGCTGGAACACAGCTCCCCAGACAGGCACCTTCGAAGAACAGACCGCGGAGCTCCACACATTCTTCGAGCACCGTGCCGAATACATCATCCCGATGCTGGCCGAACATTTTGGCCTGCAAGGGCCATTAGTTGACATAACTTTATCTTCTGTTCCGGACAAGCAGGGCAACATCAAACTGAATACCATCTCCCCGGATCTTTCCGAAACCGACTGGAACGGACAGTATTACACGGATTATCCCATGACCGTAAGGGCGGACTCCGCCAAAGGATATCGGTTTGTACGCTGGGAAGTAGATGGCGGAGAGATTGTTTCCGGTGATGTAAATGATCCGGAAATCCAGGTTCATCTGTCCGGAGACGTCCGCATCACCGCCCATTTTAAGAAAGAAATCAAACTTTTACATGCTAAGGAGTAATGACTTTGAAACAGCTATCCCCCCGCCGGAAAACGCTCGTCTTCATACAACTCGCCGGTATTACGCTCGGTCTGGCTCTGCTTGTCGTTCTGGGCTTCAAATACCGCACCGTCAGCTACACGGAGCCGGTTCTCTCCCTGAAAATCAATGAAATCTGTGTCGCTAATCCGGGAACTCCGGTCAGCCACGGCGTCACCTACCAGAACTATCTTGAGCTGTACAATCCCACCCGGAAAACCATTTCCCTGGCAGGGCTTCGCGTCGGCACCGATTCCGAAACATCAGATATGCTGCTTGCGGGGGAAATCGCGCCGCATGGCTATGCCTGTATCTATGCTTTGAGCGGAGACGCTCCCGCCCCGGAAGGCAGTCTTGGCATCTCCCTTGATCTCTCCAACGCCAAAACCGTCACAGTCACCTGGGAAGAAATCACTGTTCTGACAACCCTGAAGACCGAACCGGCTCTTCCGGTGGATTCCGTCACGCTACCTGCCTCTCTGACAGCCGGGACCGTTTACGCCCGCACGGAAGACGGCGGAGATGATTTTGCTGAACTGCGCCCCACCCCCGGCTCCTCCAACACAGAGGCACACCGGCTTCTGTCAGAGCAGCCGGTCATCGAGACGCCCAGCGGCTTCTATCAAAACTCCGTCACCGTCTCTATATCCGTCCCGGATGGGCTCACCATCCGCTATACCCTGGATGGCAGTGTGCCTGATGAAACCTCGCAGGTCTATGACGGCTCTCTGACTTTTACCGATCCCGGCAGTCAGCCCAATGTCTACTCCGCACGGACCGATATCGCAGCCGAGACCACCGCCTATCTTCCGCCCACAGAAGCCGTAGACAAAGCAGTCATCCTCCGCGCCGCAGCCTTTGACGCAGACGGCAATCAGAGCAATCCAGTGACCGCCACCTACTTCATCAACCTGGACCGGAAAGAGGGCTACCAGAATGCCTGGATCGTCTCCCTGATTTCTGAGCCCGACAACCTTTTCTCCGACGAACGTGGTATCTATGTCCGTGGATCCGTCTATGAGCAGGCTCTACAGGATGGCATCATCTATGAAGAATTCCCCTGGATTGATCTGATGGATTACATGAACTACCACCGGGAAGGCTCTGAGTCCGAGCGGCGCGCGCAGCTGACCATTTTCGACAGCGAGAGCACTGTCTGCATCGATCAGGAATGCGGCATCCGCATACGCGGCAACGCCTCCCGCAGCTTTCCGCAGAAAAGTTTCACCCTGTTTGCCCGCAAACGCTACGGGAACAATACCTTCGCCTCGGTTTTCAGCGATCCGGACGAGACCTGTCCGACCCTGATTCTGAACAACAGCCGTACCCTGACTAAGACCTTTTTCTTTCGTCTGGTGGATGACCGCAACACCGCCGGACAGGAATACCGGCCCTGTCAGCTCTTCCTGAACGGAGAATACTGGGGCATGTACTATCTGATGGAAAAATACTCCGCTGAATATCTGGAAAATCATTATCAGGTACCGGCGTCTGATATTCTGCTCATCAAAGACAGCGAAGAAATCCAATCCGGCAACGCCGAAGACAACACCTGCTGGCAGGAAGTCCTGGACCTCTTCCGGACGGATCTGTCTGATCCGGATAACTACACAGCGCTCCTGGAAAAAGTAGACATCCAGAGCCTCATCGACTGGCTCTGCACCAACATCTACATTGCCAACACCGACACCCGCCCTCTGGGCGGCAATGTCTACACCTGGCGAAGCATACGCCCCACCGGCGAAGATTACAACGATGGCAAATGGCGCTGGATCCTCTACGACCTGGACGACGCCCTGGCCGTGGGAACCGAATATGAAAATAACGAGCCCTGGAAGATGGACGCCTTCACTGACCACGCAGGCTACTACCCGGCAGGACTTCTGGACACGGAGCCCCTGCCAGGCCTCATGCGGAACGAAGACTTCCGCCGTCAGTTCGTTCAGACTTTTCTGGACATGACCAACGAAAACTTCGATGCAGACCGCGTCAGCACCCTTCTGGACGAACAGAAAGCCAGCACCTCCGACCAGGCAGCCATCAGCTGGCAGCGCTGGAACGCGGAGCTCTGGCATGATACCTACGACGCCCAGATCGAGACCCTGCGCACCTATTTCGAGAACCGCCGCGAAGTCGTCCTCGCCCAGCTGGCCGACCACTTTGACCTGAACGGCGAATTAGTTGACATAACTTTAAATGTTCGCACCGAAGGGAGCGAAGATGAACCCGGCGGCACCGTCACCCTGAATACCCTCACTCCCGACCTGACCACATCCGACTGGACCGGCCAGTACTACACCGATTATCCGGTGTCCTTACAGGCCCTGCATGCCAAAGGGTATCGGTTTGTGCGCTGGGAGATAGAAAATGGGGAGATTGTGTCGGGGGACTCGGAACACAAGAAGATAGAGGTGCAGTTGAACGCGGATACGCGAATCACTGCGGTATTTGAAAAGAAATAATTTAGGTTATGAGGCCCGAGGGGCAGGACAGGGACTTTGTAATTTCCAGTGTACAGCGTTTTAGCGGACTGCGTGGGGCACCTGCGGACCTCAAGTCCGTGGGTGGCACAGTCCGATAAACGATGAACACGGAAATCACAAAGTCCCTGCCCGTCCGTCTTCTATACCTTACTTCACATTAAACGCCTTAATTCCCGGATAAACCGCTGATTTACCCAATGCCTCCTCGATACGCAGCAGCTGATTGTACTTCGCCACACGCTCACTTCTGCTCGGCGCACCCGTCTTAATCTGGCAGGTATTCAACGCAACCGCCAGATCTGCGATCGTCGTATCCGCAGTCTCGCCGGAACGATGGGAGGTAACAGCCGTATAACCAGCCTTATGAGCCATCTTGATAGCTTCCAGCGTCTCAGACACAGAACCAATCTGGTTCAGTTTGATCAGAATAGAGTTACCGCAGCCCATCTCAATTCCCTTAGACAGACGCTCCGTATTGGTCACAAACAGGTCATCGCCAACCAGCTGTACCTTGTCGCCCAGACGGGCCGTCAGCTTCTGCCAGCCTTCCCAATCCTCCTCATCCAGACCATCCTCGATCGAAATAATCGGATACTTTTCGCAAAGGTCAGCCCAGTGCTCAATCAGCTGCTCCGCCGTAAATTCTGTACCGGCCTTCGGCAGCTTGTAAAAGCCCCTGCCCTTCTCACTCTTCCACTCAGAAGAAGCCGCATCCATTGCAATCATGAAATCCTTACCCGGCTCGTATCCGGCCTTCTTTACGGCCTCCAGAATCGTCTCAATAGCCTCTGCGTCAGATTTAAGTGCCGGAGCAAAACCACCCTCGTCACCGACGGATGTGGCCAGCCCTCTCTCTTTCAGGATAGACGCCAGCGCATGGAATACCTCCGCACACCATCTTAGGCACTCCTTAAAGGAAGGCGCGCCCACCGGCATGATCATGAACTCCTGTACATCCAGTCCGGAGGACAGTGCATGGCAGCCACCATTTACAATATTCATCATCGGCACCGGCAGGCGATTGCCATTGATGCCGCCCAGGAAACGATACAGCGGCATATCCAGAGCTGCTGCTGACGCACGGCAGGTCGCGATGGATACGGCCAGAATCGCGTTTGCACCCAGCTTGGACTTGTCCTTCGTGCCGTCCGCCTCGATCATGGCGCGGTCTACGGCGTAGATGTCAGAAGCATCCAGGCCTTTGACTGCCTCATTGATAATGGTATTGATGTTCTCTACGGCCTTTGTAACGCCCTTTCCCAGATATCGGCTTTTGTCACCGTCACGCAGCTCCAGCGCCTCAAATTCACCTGTAGAAGCGCCGCTGGGAGCGGTTCCGCGCGCTACGGTGCCATCTGCCAGAGTTACCTCAGCCTCTACCGTCGGATTTCCTCTGGAATCCAGAATCTCTCTTCCCACAACCTTCTCAATCTGTAAAAAATCCATTTTGATAATCTCCTTTCAATATGAATCTCTTTTCGGGCAGAACACCGGAAGATGCAAGGGAGCCACCCGATACATCTTCCCAGTCTCATGGACACAGGAAGGATAATCCAATTCTTTCAAGCTTTGCGCTTGTTTCCCGCGCCTATAGGTATCCCCGTAGGGGATTCCCAAAGGAGTCTGCCTGATTTATTCACATGTAGTTAGCGTTATCTAACTCCCTGTATCGTAACAGATTCCATTTTTTAAGTCAATGCGCGGATGCCCTTTTCTCATAGTATTGACAAAGATTATCAAATTATTTACTTTGAAAACATCGATTCAAATTTCTGAAACGAAAGCAGCTGCGTGAACAAATAAAAAACAGCAGTTGAATCACATGGGATCCGGCTGCTGCTTTCTTATCTCTCTTTCTTTATCTCTTAATCTGTCCGTAGTAAGCATTCGCACCGTGCTTTCTCAGGAAATGCTTGTCCTGGATAACCTGCGGTGCCGGCTGTACTCTTGCGTTCAGGATCTCGGTGCGGCATGCCATCTTGGCAACCTCTTCGAGAACGACTGCGTTGTGTACTGCGTTGGCTGCGTCGGTTCCCCAGGTGAACGGTCCGTGGTTGGTACACAGAACGCCCGGTACGTGCATCGGATCGATGCCTCTCTCGTTGAAGGTCTCGATGATAACAAGGCCTGTGTTCTTCTCATACTCACCGTTGATCTCGTCAGCGGTCAGGCTTCTTGCACAGGGAATCTCGCCGTAGAAGTAGTCTGCGTGAGTGGTTCCGTAGCAGGGAATGCTGCGGCCTGCCTGTGCCCAGGAGGTAGCCCACGGAGAATGGGTATGTACCACGCCTCCAATCTTCGGGAATGCCTTGTACAGCTCCAGATGGGTCGGTGTATCGGAAGACGGATTATAATCACCCTCTACTTTATTACCGTTCAGGTCGATAACTACCATATCTTCCGGCTTCAGCAGATCGTACTCAACTCCGCTGGGTTTGATTACGAAAAGTCCTTTTTCACGGTCAATTCCGCTGACATTTCCCCATGTATAGGTGATGAGTCCTCTTCTCGGAAGCTCCATATTTGCTTCGTATACCTGTTTTTTCAGTTCCTCTAACACGATTTTTCCTCCTTGAAAATAATACTGCGGACCGCGCTTAGTCGTTTTCTTTCTGATCCAGAAGCTTACGCATGGCAGAATTTGCAAAATGCAGGTCTGCCTTCCAGTCTTCCTTGCCCAGATACCAGAACTCCGTTACATAACGGCGTACGCCCATCTCCCATGCGGTGTCAATCATCGCCGGAAAATCTACCTGTCCCTCTCCGTACATCATGTCGCGGAACTTGCCGGGGACAGTCTCCTTCAAATGCATCGCAACCACATGACCATCGCAGCTCTTAAGATCTGCAAGTACATCGGTTCCGTAGGTGATTGCTGCATTATTGATGTTACCACAATCCGGATATACATTCAAGTAAGTGGAATTAATCTTGTCCACATATTTCATGGACTTTTCGCAGGTATTCATAAATTCTGTTTCCATGGTCTCAAAGCCCATGAGCACGCCTGCTCTGGCTGCCATCCGGGCTGCTTTTTTGAGATTCCGTCCGAAACGCTCTACGGTCTCCGGTGTAGATTCGTCATAATATACGTCATAGCCTGCCAGCTGAATGATACGGACGCCCAGATCGTCTGCCAGCTGAATGGCTTTTTCCATAATCTCCAGGCTTCTGGCCTCTGTAGCCGGATCGCTGCTTCCCAGCGGGTACTTCCGGTGACCGGACAGACACATGCTGCGAATGGGCAGACCCACCTCATACATGGTCTTTACCAGCTCCAGGCGTTCTTCCTTCGTCCAGTCCAGACGGGCCAGCTTCGCGTCGGTCTCATCGATACTGATTTCCACGAAATCGTAGCCTGCCTCTTTGGCCGCCTCCAGCTTCTCTTTCCAGGTCAGCGTGTTCGGCATGGCTTTCTCGTATAATCCAATGCTATATGCTTTCATAATATTTCCTCTCATAGGGAGAGCCCTTACAGGCTCTCAATCTCATAAAACGCGATTTCGTCAATCTCACGGTTGGTGGACAGGATACCCAGCTTGTTGCCCGGTTTCTTGTATACACGGGTATTTGCCGGTCCTACGTTATGATCCAGCACTTCCAGAACATAATCCTTGCCGTCATGGTAGCATGCCATCAGGTCGCGGTCGCCCTTACGGTTGCCGATGATCGCCATACCCTTGCCCAAGATCTCCGCACCCCAGATACCGTGCAGAAACTCATAGGAGCCCTCAAAGGTTTTCACGCAGGTATACTTGCCGTCTGCCTTCTTGTAAATCTTGATGGTGTCGCCGTGGAACGGGGTCATAACCAGCATTTCATCCTCGCCGTCTCCGTCGAAATCAGCGAAGGTCATATCGCTGGCCGGATCCTCGGTCAGAGTTTCTACGGTCCACTCGCCGCCCTTTTCTGCCGGCGGTGTCACCTTGAAAATGCCATTCTCGGTTCCCACGATACCACTCATGACGCCGTCCTTCTCTACGCGGCAGTAACCATGGTTCTTCAGCAGGTTCTCCTTCAGCGGCACCAGCTTCACCTGGTTGTCCTCGTTGATATCGCTTAAATCCGCCGGAAGCTCGCCTACCCAGATCTTACCCGGCATACTCCAGTCGTCCTTGAACTCATGACCGGACTTCAGCGCGCAGGCAATGATGTAGTTTACGCCGCCTCTGGTCAGGATATCGAAACGATGTACGAAGGGCAGGTCTACGATGGTCTTTACTACCCAGTCATTCTTTCCCTTCGGGGAAGCCAGAATGATCTTTGCCTCCTTGGAATCATTCGGTGAATAGAATTTATGGGTAGCAAGGAACTCGCCGTTGCTTCCCGGAATCTGAACCATAGTCATAACTCCGCCCGGCTCGTCCCATACGGTCTCCTCCAGGTTTCCATCCAGGTCAAACAGCAGGCACTTGTTTACCTTCTCTGCTGCTACCAGCATATGCTCTGTTCCGTTGTAGGTCAGCGGACAGATAGAATAGCATTTCTCAAGCTCATGTGTTTTAATCTTATTTACCTTCATTGTCACAATCTCCTAATCTGTAACTGTTCAGTACCTGACCAGTTACCTAATCTACTTGATATACCCAGGTTCCCATTTCTCGAAATTCACGGACCATCTGCGCCGGGGCATTTACGTCCGTGATAATATTTTCTATCTTCTCCGGCGGACAGGATACGCCTCCGGTTCTGATACCGAATTTGGAGCTGTCTGCCAAAATATAGGTTGTTCCAGTCACTCTCTGAAACATCATCTGATTCAGGTTTACCTCGCTCATCATCTCTGTCACCATACCGATATCCGGACTGATACCCGTACATCCGACAAAGCACTTTTTCGCGGCCACATAGGCCAGACTGTTCTTGGTGAAATCACCCACCATGGCGCCCTTCTGATAACGGAGTTCTCCGCCCAGAAGCACAATGGTCGCCTGGGAGGGATTCTCTTCGTTGATAATATTTCCATTATTTGTAATGATCGTTACATTCCGGCTGGTGATATATTTTACCATAGCAAGAGCTGTGGAGCTGGTATTCAGAAGAATACTGTCTCCATCCTCCACCAGACCGGCCGCGTATTTTGCGATCCGCTCCTTCCGAAGCTCCCGGCTGTTCTGGCGCGGAACCTCCGCATTTCCTGTGCGCGCTCCTCCGTAGAAACGCTCCAGCAATTTATGTTCTTCCAGATACTGGAGATCGCGTCGAATCGTCAGAGGTGATACCTGCAGCTGCTCCGATAAGCTGTTTACAGATACATCTCCACCATTCCTCACGGTCTCCAAGATTCTCTCTCTTCGACTGTTTACAATTGAACGGCTTATTTTCACGACGCCACACTCCTTCTCTCTTATTTACCCAAAACTCAAAAGCGCCTCCCCGCGGCCTTCCAGCCACAGGGAAGCGCCCTCGTTTTAGTTATTACTCAAGCGGCACTCCGGATGCTTTCAGTTTTTCTTCCATCTCTGCCTGGGACATTACGTTCTTCAGACCGATTACATGGACACCCTTTGCTTCTGCTTCCTTGAACATAGAGATGAAGTTCAGCGGGCAGAATACTACATCAAACTGAGTTGCGGAGCTCTTTCCTTCAGAAAGAGAGCAGTGATGCAGCTTTCCAACCTTGATACCCAGAGACTTTACAACCTTCTCTGTAGTCATCTTCATCATCAGACTTGTTCCGGCGCCGTTTGCGCAGCAAACCAAAATGTTCAGCATTGTCGTTTCCTCCTATCGGATTAACTTGTATATTTGACGAATCTTTATTCAGCCTTCTTAGCCTTCAGCTCTTTGTATGCTTCCCAGTCCTCAGTCATCAGGAAGTAGCCTTCCTTGTCAGCTCTGTACTGCAGCTGCGGGATAGCCAGCAGGGCAACGATTACGATTGCCAGACCTGCGTAGCTTAAGTACTTCATCAGAACTGTGAATACCGGCCATACAACTGCCCAGTCCCACATACCAAGGTATCCGCCGTATGCTGCCATACCTACCCAGCCTGCGATTAATGCAGAACCGAATACCTGGCACAGACCGGAGATAAACGGCAGGATAAGTGCTGCCTTCAGACCGCCCTTGTTATTAGCATACACCGCGATGGTCGCATTGTCAAAGAAAACAGGTACGAATCCGGCAATTACCAGTACCGGGCTCTTCAGAAGAATCAGAGCGCCGATGGCAAGGAACTGTCCAAAAGCACCAGCCAGGAATCCAAGCGGTACTGCGTTCGGAGAACCGAAACCGTAAGATACTGCACAGTCTACTGCCGGTACGGAACCCGGGAGCCACTTATTGGCAATACCCTGGAAGGAATTGGTCAGCTCTGTTACGAAGGTACGGACACCCAGCTGCAGGATTGCCAGATATACTGCGAAGTTCAGGCAGACAGTCAGGATATAGAACAGGAAGCTCTGTCCTTCCTTCATAAATCCGGCCTCAGTCAGATAATCTCTGCCAAGAACCAGAAGGATTGCTCCAAAGAATACAGTCATCAGGATTGCGGTACATACCATGTTCTCATTGAAGATGGACATAAAGCCCGGAAGCTCGATATCCTCCAGCTTCTTGGAAGCCTCTTTGCCCTTCTTTACGTCGCGCTCATGCATCTTGCCTGCGATCCAGGAGAACAGTGCTACTCCCATGATCTGCTGATGTCCAAGACAGAAGCCTGCGCCGTCTGTCAGCTCCTGAGTCGGCTTAATGGTCAGGTTGGAGCCTACTGCCCAGTACAGACCAAGTACGATTGCCATTACTACCAGAAGCGCTGTGTTATTGGTAGCCAGTCCCGGCAGTGCGAACAGGATCAGCCAGTAAGCGGTGGAAGCCTGCTGTACCTGCACGTGACCTGTGGTAAACAGGGAACGAAGCTTTGTTACCTTACTGAAACGAACCAGTAAAATGTTGATGATAAACGCAATCAGAAGAAGCAGCATAACCTGTGAAAACGGCTTTCCAAATACTTCCTCCACGCCTGCGGTTACCGCGTTCTGTCCGAAGTACGGGTCAATAACCATAGCGTCCAGATTGAAACGATCCTTCAGACCTACCAGCACCGGCCGGAAGTTGCTTACCAGTCCGCCGGAACCTGCTGCCAGGATCATGTAACCTACGACTGCCTTGATGGTTCCGCCAAGTACATCATACCAGGGTTTCTTCAACAGTACATAACCAATCAATACAATCAGGCCGATCATCCAGGCCGGCTGCTGCAGAATGTTCGTAGCAAAATACGACCATGCTCTCATTAAAATATCCATAACTCTTTTCCTCCTACATTTTCCCCTTTATGATAACTGCAGCCCGACCTCACGGGCCGCAGTCAGGTTCTTACTTGTCCAGATACTTCTCCTGAAGCTTCAGCAGGTCCTCGGGCCCCTCAGCCTTCAGAAGCTCTGCTACCAGCTCCTCGTTCATCAGCATCTCGGACAGACGCATCATATTATTCAGATGCTGATCCGGGTTGCAGGATGCCAGTGTGAAGAACAGCTGAGCGTCCTTTTCCGGGTCGTTTGGGTCAAAGCTGACCGGCTTCTCCAGCTTCATGAAGCCGATGGCCGTCTTATTGACTCCGACTGCGCCCTCCTGGGAATGCGGCATCGCGATGTTCGGCATGATTACGATATACGGACCGTACTTGCGAACGCACTCTACGATGTCATGGGCATAATTGGATTCTACCGTTCCGTCTGCCTCCAGAGACTTACAGCTCATGATGATAGCGTCTTCCCAGTCCTTCGCTTCCTTGGCAAACAGATAATGCTTCTTTTCTACAAACTCTCTTAACATAATCCTTTTCTCCCTTATTCCAAAGCTTACAGACAGGAACGGAACGGAATGTTCTGGGGATGCTCGAAGCAGTCCTCAAAGCCTCTTCTGTGATGATAGTAAATCTTATCCTTATCCTGAGGATAGGTGTACTTTCCGCCTACCTGCCAGAAGAACGGATGGAACTTGTACTCGTTTCTGTCCTTCTTGAAATCATACAGCAGCTTGATTTCGTCGCAGTCAGCCTGGAAGTTGGTCCATACGTCCCAGTGAATCGGAACAACAACCTTACACTGCAGGTTCTCTGCCATACGAAGGATATCTACGGAACTCATCTTATCCTGCATACCGATGGGGTTCTCACCGAAGGAACCAAAGGCAACATCGATATCATAATCCTTACCATGCTTTGCAAAGTAAATGGAGAAGTGAGAGTCACCGGAGTGATAGATGTTTCCGCCCGGAGTCTTAACCAGGTAGTTTACTGCCTTATCATCCATATCGGTGGGGCAAACGCCTGTCAGCTCTTCTCTGTTCTCACTGGTATCGTCTGTGGTAACGATACAGGTACGGTCAAAGCTGTCCAGAGCAACAATCTCCAGGTCCTTGATCTTGATGGTGTCGCCCGGCTTTACGGTGATGCAGCGGTCTTCCGGAACACCCCATTTTACCCAGGTCTCTACAGACTTCTTCGGTCCGATGAACGGTACCGGAATCTCTTTTCCGTTCTCATCTGTAGTAGTCATTCCGCTCTGGATAACATGTGCTGCCCACTCTGCAGACATATGATCCTGATGATAATGGGTTGCCAGAACTGCGTCTACATGCTTGAAAGCAAACGGGTCAATGACGAAAGGTACGTTTCTCAGGTTCGGCTGCATCAGACGTCCGCCGCACATATTTGCCATCTGATGGCCTGGCTTCATCTTGTTGTCGCCATGGGTTCTCTTACCGTTTCCGCACCACAGGTCGATGGTGATATTGGTGTCAGCCGGTGTCTTAAACCATACGCCGGTACATCCCAGCCACCACATAGCCACGTTTCCGGGAGCTACAACCTCGTTCTCGATATCTTCTACGAGCCAGGTTCCCCACTCCGGGAAGGTGCTTTTGATCCAGCTGTCTCTTGTCATTTCGCTAATCTTGGACATTTTTCAAATCTCCCTTTCTTTGCTTAACTTTATGTTTTTTGGTTCCTTATTTCCTATGGGTTTATCTTACATGACGGTGAAATTTCTTTCAAGTACTTTTATGAACATTTTGCATATTTTATGCTCATTTTATGTCTGTTTTGATACTTTTGTCGTATCAAACAATTTATATATGTCTATTGTACAGTTATGTAAACATAGATTTGGCACTTTGTATAGAATATTGATAATTTATGAATTTTTTGAACGTTTTAGTTTTATGTATTTCCTCCTGTTTATCTATTTTTACCTATTTTCGAAAGCTTTCACACATTTTTACGACAAATTTGAACGCAAAAAAACCCGGTCGTAAAAATCCGACCGGGTTTCGCTTTGCAATTTATTTCACTTTTCTGTCAGGATCTCCATCGCCTTCTGCAGCTGATTGTCCTTCTCCTCCGGTATCACCACTTCATTGGCTACAGCCGGATCCAGTTCCACCTCCACGTCTGGCGCAATGCCGATTCCGTGGATGTTGTTGCCGTTTGGCGTGTAGTACTTGGAGACGGTCAGCTTCACGGCGGTGCCGTCGCTTAAGGGGTAGATCTTCTGGACAATACCTTTGCCGAAGGTCTGAGTGCCCACCAGGGTACCGATGCCATAATCTTTGATGGCTCCGGCAAAGATCTCCGAAGCGCTGGCGCTGTTGCCATTGACCAGGACAGCCAGCGGTTTATCAAAGTAGTTCTCGGCGTCAGACTTCAGTTCCTCCCGGTTGCCGTATTTATCTTCCGTGTATACAATCAAGCCTTCCGGAAGCAGGCGATCCAGCATGCTGCAGGCACTGGATACCAGGCCGCCGCCATTATTACGGAGATCGATGATGAGAGCGGTCTCACCCTGATTTTCCAGGTCATCCAGGGCGGCCAGAAACTGATTTACCGTCACGTCGTCGAAGCTGGTCACGGAGATATAACCAATATTGCCATCCAGCAGCTTATGAGCTACGGTAGATATCTCGATCATTCTGCGCTCCACATCGAAGGTCAGATAATCGCTCTCCCCTTCCCGGGCCACAGAGATCGGTATGGTCGTGCCCTCGGCTCCTTTTACTTTGGAGACCACCTTGGTCAGATCCTCACCGGTTACCTCATCATCATCCACCCTGTAGATCACGTCGCCCGGAAGCAGTCCCGCTTCCTCCGCAGGCGATCCCTCGAAAACACGGGTAATGGTAATGATACCGGTGGTCATGTTCTGACTCATTTCCACGCCAATGCCATAATAGCTGCCATTAGTGGAGTCCATCAGACTCTGGTACTCTTCCTTCGTATAATAAGCGGCATAGGGGTCGTCAAGCCCCACGATCATGCCTTTATACAGATAGTTCTCTACCTGATCCGTGTCGATGTCATTCAGATAATAATTCTGAACCAGTGTCTCAATCTCGGTGATTTTATCCTCTACCTGACTGCTGGTCAGATTCAGTTCGCCACTTTCTGCTTTCTTTTCATCAGATGCTTTGGTAAGCGCATTGCTTCCGGCAAAGATACCGCCCGCCAACAGCACGGTGACGAGTATGCCCACGGCAAAGCCTTTGATAAACTGCTTTTTATTTTCCATAATTCCAGTATACGTCCTTATCTTTTGTCCCATGCATGCCAAAACGTCTCACGAGACGGTGCCTGCAAACAGTCATGATCATCCGCCCACGTATGCCGTTGGGTTTACATAACTTCCGTTCTTAATTACGCCGAAATGCAGGTGGTTGCCGGTGGAATAACCGGTGGAACCCACTGCCGCGATAGACTGGCCTGCGCTGACGGTCTGGCCTGCGCTCACATACAGCGCAGAACAATGCATATATACGGTAGACAGATTGTTTCCATGGGAAATGACGATGTAATTGCCGGCAGAACTACTATAGGCCGCCGTGGTCACACGCCCGGAGGCTGCCGCTACGATCGAAGCTCCGTAGGATGCTCCGATATCAATGCCCTTGTGGTTGGTCGACGCGCCTGCTGTAGGCTGGGCACGATTGCCAAATCCACTGGTAATTCTCCGACTGCTGGGACAGGGCCATACGAAGCCGGAGGCTCCTCCATCACCGTCACTGGCCTGAGCGTTGGCTGCTGCCGCCGCCGCGATCTGCTGCTCAATCTGATCCAGAAGCTTCTGCTGCTTTGCCAAATCGGCTTTATACTCTTCTGCATTGCTGTTCTCGCTGTCGATCTGATCCTGATAGCTCTGAATCTGGGCTGTCTTGGTCTTGATCAGAGCGTCTACGGTCTTCTTCTGCTCGGAAGCCGCGCCCGCCATGGCGTCCAGCTCTTCCTTTTCAGATTCCAGCTCCTTTTTCTTCTCTTCCACCGCCTGTTTCTGGGCAATGTACTCCTCCAGCATATTCCGGTCGTAGGCCGTCATCTGCTCCGCATAGCTGGACTTATTCAGAAAATCCGCCATACTTTCGGAGGTAAGAAGCAGCTCCAGATAAGAAGGATTTCCATTTTCGTAAAGATACTGAATCCGTTTCTTCATATCCTCATACTGCCGGGCAGCTGTAGCTTCCGCTTCGTCAAGCTCTGCCTCAGCGGTCGAAATCTCTTCTTTTTTCGCTTCAATATCCTTATTCAGCTTATCGATCTGCTTCGCCAGATCATTTGCCTCCTGATCAAGCTTGGAAATATAGGTTTCCAGATTACTCTTGCTATTTTCCAGATCAGAAATCTTTTTTTTCGTATTGCTGATGTCAGATTTGATATCCTTGATTTTATCCAGGGTATCCTGCTTCTTATCTTCCAGATCGCTGGTATCGATTTGGTTCGCCGTAGCGGACACCCGCAGGTTCTCATTTGTGAAAATACAGCCAGCTGTAAGCGTAGCCACAAGCAGCGCGCTTACCATACGCGTTCTTTTCATTTTATTCTTTATCCTTTTCTATGAGGCATTGTAACGGTTCAATACCTGACCAGTTACGGGGCACTTACACCTTCAGATGCTTCCGGATCGTAAAGAAGCTGCCGAAGAAACCAATGCCTACGCCAAGCACCAAGCCTACCGGAAGCAGAATCCGGAACATATCATTTACCGGAAGGAACTGCAGAAGTCCCGTCAGGGCATTAAATTTATCTCCCACAAAGCCCACCAGCTGTGTATACAGATAATACAGCAGTGCCAGCGGGAAGGCCGCGCCCAGAATACCGATGACAATACCCTCTACCACAAAGGGCGCCTTGACAAAACCGTTGGTGGCGCCGATCAGCTTCATGATCGCGATTTCTTCCTTGCGGACCGCGATACCGATAGTGACCGTGTTGCTGATCAGGAAGACCGATACACACAAAAGCAATATAATCACCGCGATGGAAATATATCCAATCAGCATATTGAAGTTTGTCAGAATATCCGCCACCTGCGCGGACTGGTTAATCTTGCGGACGCCTTCTACACTGCCCAGCCAATCTACCAGGCTCTGCTGATCCTCCACATCATTTAAGTAAATCTCATAGTGAGCCTGGTTGGCCAGCGGATTATCGTCCGCAAAGCCCTCAGCCAGCTGAGGATTGTCCTTAAAGTAAATCGCCTTATACTGTTCCCAGGATTCCTCTGCGGATACAAAGACCGCCTCAGATACCTCATCCCGGGCCTGAATCTTCTCACCGATGGCCTGAATCTCCTCCTCGGACAGACCTTCATCAAAGAACACGGTTACAGCCACGGATTTCTCCGCCTCCCGCACCATGTACTGGAAGTTCTCTACTACGCAGAAAAAGATTCCGAACAGGAAAATGCAGGCGGACATGGTCGCGATGGACGCAAGAGAGAACATTTTGTTACGCCAGATATTTTTCATGCCCTGCTTCAGGCAGTAGCCGATAGAACTAATTCGCATTCTGCTTGTACCCAGCGTTGCGCTCGTCACTGATAATGACGCCTTTGTTCATAACAATTACCCGTTTCTTCATCTGATCTACAATCTCCTGGTTATGTGTTACCACCAGCACGGTCGTACCGCGCTCGTTGATGGTCTCCAGAAGCTTCATGATTTCTCTGGAATTCTTCGGATCCAGATTACCGGTGGGCTCGTCGGCCAGAAGAATATTGGGCCGGTTCACCAGGGCTCTCGCCAGAGCCACACGCTGCTGCTCGCCGCCGGAAAGCTGCTTCGGGAATGACTTATACTTCTCCGCCAGTCCCACCAGGGACAGCATCTTCGGCACATTCTTGCGGATATCCTTGCTTGGGGTCGCGATAACCCGCTGGGCGAACGCGATATTTTCATAGACATTCCGGTCCTTCAGAAGACGGAAATCCTGGAACACCACGCCCAGCTTTCTGCGGTACTTGGGGATGGCCTGCGCTTTCATCTTATTCAGGTTAATTCCATTTACCTTAATGGTTCCGGAGCTGGGATCCAGCTCCTTCAGAAGCAGCTTAATCAGCGTAGACTTACCGGAACCACTGTTTCCTACGATAAAAACAAATTCGCCCTTGTCAATATGCAGCGTCACGCCGTTTAAGGCCTGCACGCCCGTGGCATAGGACTTTGTCACATTTTGCATGTCAATCATTTTTTCACTCCTCAGCCGAAGCTTAATAATCCATAGATTCCATGTACTTCATATACTTTACAACCATCAACGCGATCTTGAAGGTAATCGCGTCCTCAAAAACCCGCAGGTCAAGGCCCGTACTCTTCTGCAGCTTGTCAAGCCTGTACACCAGTGTATTGCGGTGGATATACAGCTGTCTGGAAGTCTCAGACACATTCAGGCTGTTCTCAAAAAACTTATTGATGGTGGTTAGGGTCTCCTCGTCAAAATCATCGGGAGACTTGCCGTCAAAAATTTCCCGGATAAACATCTTGCACAGCGGAATCGGCAGCTGATAAATCAGACGGCCGATACCCAGCGTACTGTAGGCAATAATATCCTTATCATCAAAGAAAATCTTGCCCACGTCAAGAGCCATCCGCGCTTCCTTGTAGGAACGGGACACTTCTTTAATTTCATTTACAATGGTGCCGTAAGCGATATGAACGTGCTCGTCGCCCTCGCTGTTCAGCAGATCACAGATCACCCTGGCCGTACGGTTCAGCTCCGGATACCCCTCATTATCCGCCAGCTCCTTGACCACAATGATATTCTTCTCGTCCACAGCTGTGATAAAATCATGGGACTTGGTGCCAAACAGCGTCCGCACATTTTCCAGGGAAGCCGTATCCTTCTCCCGACCCGTCTCAATGATAAAGACCGCTCTGCGCACCTCAGTCTGGATATGCAGCTTCTTGGCGCGGTTGTAGATATCCACCAGAAGCAGATTGTCCAGAAGCAGGTTCTTGATAAAATTATCTTTATCGAAACGCTCCTTATATGCAACCAGTAAATTCTGGATCTGGAAGACCACCAGCTTGCCAATCATATACGCATCCTCACTTCCGCCGTTCAGCAGAAGAATATATTCCAGCTGCGTATCGTCAAAAATCTTAAAAAACTGGAAGCCCTGAATCACCTGGCTGTCCGCCGGAGAATCAATGAAAGCAAGCACAGACCCTGTATAAGCGTCCGCCTCCGGAAAAGTAGACGCAAGAACTTTACCCTCTGTATCAATCACACAAAGATCAATCCGGGTAATTCCTTTGAGACCGTCAATCGTATTCTGCAGTACCTGATTCGAAATCATAACTCTCTCCGCTCCTTTTTTGCATATAGTTTTTGTATTTGTGCATATCGCCAGTCCCTCTCCCATCGCATATCTGGCAAAATTTACAAAAAAACACCCCTGTTTTCTCTAAAACACTAAATACCTAATCTATATATTAATGCAAAACTACAAAATTGAAAAGAGGAAATGCAAAATTTTTATGCATTTCCGCAATTTACCTTCATAAAATCCCCCAGAAATCCCCTATACATAGTTCACAAAGAAGTATCCGGCAGTTCCCCCTTGCTTTTTCTTACTTCCTATGATAGTTTGAATCGTGGAAAGATCATATTGAAAGGGAATTAACAAAATGACTGTAACTAGAAAAATGAAATTGCGGGACATTCTGCTCATCACCATCGGAACTGCCCTGATGGCCTTCGCCGTAGCGTCCGTCTTCGACCCGGCAAGCCTCATCACCGGTGGCTTCTCCGGTCTGGCCATTATCATCCGCCAGCTCACCGAAAAACTGATCCCTGGCGGCGTCCCCCTGTCCGTCACCAACCTAGCACTGAACATTCCGTTCCTGCTGCTGACCATGAAGCTGAAAGGCTTCCGCTACCTGCTGCGCACCGGCTTCGCCACCGTCATGCTGTCATTCTGGCTGTCCGTCCTTCCGGTCATCCCCATCGCCGAAGGCGACCTGCTGCTGTCAGCCCTCTACGGCGGCCTCATCATGGGCACCGGCATCGGCCTTGTCTTCGTAGCCCAGGCCACCACCGGCGGCACTGATCTCATCGCCGCCCTGATTCAGCACTTCCTTCGGCACTATAGCACAGCATCCATCATGTGGATCCTGGACACCCTCATCGTCCTGTTCGGCGCGTACCTGTTCGGCGTCCAGATGGCCCTCTACGCCATCATCGCCATCTATCTGACTTCCCGCATCGCCGACGGCCTCATAGACGGCCTGAAATTCTCTAAAGCCGCCTTCATCATCACCGAAAAACCCGACGAGCTGTCTCAGATCCTCATGACCGATCTGGACCGCGGCGTCACCGGCATCTCAGCCACCGGCATGTACTCCGGCGACGCCAAGAACATGCTTTTTTGTGTGGTCGCAAAAAAGGAGATCGTACAGCTCAAAGAACTGACGAAAGAGTGTGATCCGAATGCCTTTGTCATCGTGACAGATGTTCGGGAAGTACTCGGGGAAGGCTTCATCGAGCGGTAGAACGCTAACCTGTATGCTATAACAAGGCAGGGGATGTGTATTTATCTGTGCGCATCGTTTATCTGACACTGTATGTCCTCCGCGGACGCATGGTCCGCAGCGGAACATACAGCGTCCGCTAAAAAGCTGCACACATGATAATATACACACTCCCTGCCTTTCTACATCATACGTATATCCCGCTTCCCTCCCGCATATCCTATAACAATCGAATCCCCCGCAGGAGGGCTTTCCTTGAGTTCGAAAACCAAAATTGTCGTGCTCCGCATGAAGGAGCTCATTTACACCGGAATCTTTGTGGCGTTGGGAATCCTTCTGATTCTGCTGCTGGTCTACATGTTCGCGCCGAAGGGCAAAAAGAGCCCCGCATCTGCCGATGCTGCATACACCCCCGGCGTCTACACCTCGTCCATCACCCTGGGCGGCAACGCCGTAGACGTAGCTGTCACCGTAAGCGAGACCCGCATCGAATCCATCGCCTATAATAACCTGAGCGAAGCCATCGAAACCATGTACCCCCTGATGCAGCCCGCCCTCGACAACCTGGCGGACCAGATTTGTGAAACCCAGTCCCTGGACGGTCTGGACTACTCAGAGGACACTCAGTACACCTCCCAGGTAATCCTCGGAGCCGTGGAGCGGGCGCTGGAGAAGGCGGCTGCGCCGCAGGCAGACGATACACCCTGACCAAATAAACAGAAACCAGGCCGTTTTACAAATATCTTTCTTTATCAGAAATGATATTGCAAAACGACCTGGTTATTTTATACTCTTATCCTTTATTCTCTAAAACTCAAACACAGCCACTCCATACCCCGGCAGCGGATAGGCGATCGAATAGGGCTGACCGTCGCACTCGCCGACCTCGGCCTTGTAGACGGTCGGCTTCTCTACGTCGCTTCCGCCAAACTCCGCCGCATCGCTGTCCAGAACCAGCCTGTACTGCTTCTTTTTCGGCACGCCCACCCGGTAATCGGGGCGCTCCACCGGCGTGAAGTTGCAGACAAAGAGCAGGTTCTTCTTCCGCGCCTTGTCGAAGCGCATGAAGGAGAAGATACTGCGGTAGCCGTCGTTGGCATTGATCCACTGGAAGCCATCGGGATGGGTATCCAGCTCGTAGAGAGCCGAATGCTTCTGGTAGAGATGCAGCAGCGCCTTCACAAAGGCCTGAAGCTCCCGGTGCTCGTCCTGCTCCAGCAGATACCAGTCAAGCTCTCTGGCCTCGCTCCACTCCTGAAGCTGTGCAAACTCCTGACCCATAAACAGCAGCTTCTTACCCGGGTGACCCAGCATAAACGCGTAAGCCGCCTTCAGGTTCGCGAATTTATCCTCGTACTCGCCCGGCATCTTATTGATCATAGAACACTTCAGATGTACCACCTCGTCGTGGGACAGCACCAGAATATAATTCTCGCTGTAGGCATAGGTCATGGCGAAGGTCATCATATTATGCGCGCCCTTCCGGAAATAAGGATCCAGCTTCATATATTCCAGGAAATCGTTCATCCAGCCCATATTCCATTTGAAGGAGAAGCCCAGACCATCTTCCTCGGGGCTGCCCGTCACCATGGGCCATGCCGTAGACTCCTCGGCGATAGTCACCGCGCCCGGGTTGCGGCCCAGCAGCACGGAATTCAGATGCTTGAAGAACTCGATGGCCTCCAGGTTCTTATTGCCGCCGAACTTATTCGGAATCCACTGGCCGGCCTCCCTGCCGTAATCCAGGTACAGCATGGAAGCCACCGCGTCCACGCGCAGGCCGTCCACATGGAACTCCTCGACCCAGTACAGGGCATTGGCAATCAGGAAGTTCTTCACTTCGTTCATCTCGTAGTTAAATACCTTGGTGCCCCAGTCGGGATGCTCGCCCTTTCTGGGATCCGGATATTCATACAGGGGCTGGCCGTCAAAATCCGCCAGACCATGGGCGTCCTTGGGAAAATGAGCCGGTACCCAGTCCAAGATGACGCCGATCTTCTTCTGATGCAGGTAATTGATCAGATACATGAAATCCTTCGGGCTGCCATGGCGGGAGGTGGGCGCATAATAACCGGTCACCTGATAGCCCCAGGAGCCGTCAAAGGGGTGCTCCGCAATACCCATCAGCTCCACATGGGTATAACCCATCTCATGGACATAATCCGCCAGCGCGTGTGCCAGCTCCCGATAGTTATAATAACCGTCCTCGTCGGGACCGTGGGGATGCTTCTTCCAGGAACCCGGATGCACCTCATAGATAGCCATGGGCTCTTCCTTCGGATCCTTCTTTTTCCGCTTCTCCATCCAGTCCTTATCCGACCACTGAAAACCGGAGATATCGGATACTTTGGACGCGGTTCCCGGACGCATCTCCGCCTCGGTTGCGTACGGATCCGCCTTGTAAAGCAGACTGTGATCCTGCGCCTCAATCAGATATTTATAGAGGCAGCCAAGCTGTACGCCCGGCACGAACACCTCCCAGATTCCTAATGGATCCAGCCGGCTCATGGGATGGCTTGTCTCATTCCAGCCGTTGAATTCGCCGATGACATGCACCTGCACCGCATGGGGCGCCCAGACTGCGAAATGCACTCCCTTCTGTCCTTCATATTCGGTCAGGTGCGCACCCAGCTTCCGAAAGATATCGTAGTGATTGCCCTGTCCGAACAGATACTGGTCAAAATCGCTGATGAAGCAGGATACCTCCGGCTTCTGTGCCGTTGCTGTCCCGGTTTCTGTTGCCTTTACTGCAGCTATTTTCTTCGGTTTATTTCCCTGTGCGGCTCTCTTCGCCGCCTTTTCTGCCTCTCTTACCTTGGCGTCCGCCCGTGTTCTCTTACCCTTCATAATCTCACCCCTATTTAACTATAAATACCGGATTCACTTTCTCACGCCTTCAGCAGTAAATGCTTCAGGCTGATTTAACAAATTACAAATATTGCACTGCCATACGCGGGCATTTCCCAGATAATCCTGCCGTCCCGGAGCTCTGCGTCCGTACCGGTCAGTGCTTCCTGTGCGCCTGATGCGGACACCGGGCAGTTGATTTCCACGTGGACCGGGTTCGCATCGTTGTTCACTGCTGTGATTACAGCCTCATTTCCCAGGATTCTGGCAAATGCGTACTGCCTGTTCGTCAGAAGCAGCTCCCGATACACGCCGTCGGTCAGTGCCGGATTCGCCTGACGGATGGCACCCAGTTTACATAACAATCCTTTTAGCTCCGGAATCGGCGGATTGGCCTCCATCTCGGAGAGTACCAGGTGGGGCCGCAGACCATCGTCGCAGGCTCCCTCTTTTCGGCCTTCCACGCCCCACTCGCCGCCGTAGTAGACAGATGGGATACCGGGCAGTGTGTACAGTAACGTGTATACTGACTGTAAAAAGCCCTTTTCATTTAACTTATTGACGATACGATCTACGTCGTGGTTCTCTACAAAGGAATAGAGTCTGCATCCCTTGTAAATGCCGCCGTTCGCGTCGAACTGCCGTCTTATGGTATGGGCGATTTCGAAATAATTATGATCATTGTGGCCGGAATACAGACCCTTCCACAGCTCATAATTGGTCACCGAATGAAGCGTCTCATCGTTGACCCACCGGGCGTAATCTCCGTGAATCACCTCGCCCATGAGCCAGAAATCCTCCTTTTTCTGACCGGTCACCCAACGCAGCTCCTTCATGAAATCAAACTGCAGGCAGTCTGCACAGTCTAGGCGGATACCGTCGATATCGAATTCGTCAATCCAGAACCGCACCACATCCAGAAGGTAATCCTTCACGCCCCGATCCCAGAGATTCAGGTTCGCCAGTTCGAAGCAGTTGTGCCATGCCTTGTAGTAAAAGCCGTCGTTGTAATGGGTATTGCCCTCGAAGCTCACGTCCTGATACCAGCAACGGTACGGGGAATTCTCCCGGTTTTTCTGAATATCCCGGAATGCGAAAAATTCGCGGCCGGTGTGATTAAAGACGCCGTCTACCACCACCCGGATGCCATTTTCATGGCAAAGCTTTACGAAATGCTTAAAATCCTCATTGTCGCCCAGGCGGCTGTCCACCTGCTTATAATCCCTTGTATCGTAACCGTGGCTGGTGGATTCGAACAGAGGTCCGATATAGGTCGCTGTGAATCCGCACTCCTTCATGTGCCGCACCCAGTCGTCCAGCTCCCGCAGCCGGTGGGTCACGCCGTCCTCCGTGTGGGTCTTGGGCGCGCCCAGAAGTCCCAGCGGATAAATATGATAAAAAATGGCTTCTTCATACCATTTGGCCATCTTTTTCTGCCTCCCTTTGTAAGTCTTTTTTTATCCGTTATGAATAAATACCATGCATGAACTGGTGCACCAGCGCCTCAATCTCCGCCTCGGTGATCTGTACGTCTTCACGCTTACTGGTCTCCTGCTTCATGACAATGTAATACAGAACCAGGCCGATGAAGCCGAGGGAAAACTGCCGCTGCCGCCCGTGCATATTGCCTAAGTCCGCTGAGGCGTCGATGAAAATCTCTTCGATCTGCCGCTGCAGGCGGAACACTAGGGGGCGCACGGCCTTATAAGCGTCATTTCCCTTTGCCGAATGGTAGAGCGCCACGAAAAGCGCCGAAAACTTCGGTTCCCGCGCCACAAAGGCCGCCGCCGTCCGAGCCGCCGCGCACAGGGTATTCTTCAGGTCGCCGCGGTAAGCGCACGCCTCACGAAGCTCCGCCGCGAAGGCCTCGCTCCGGCTCGTCAGCAGCTGTTCCAGAAGACCGTATTTACTTTTAAAATAATAGTACAGCGTCGGCTTCGTCACGCCGGATCGCTCCGCGATCTCCTGGACGCCCACTGCGTCGTAGCCCCTGGTATAAAATAAATCCAGCGCTGTCTCAAGAATGGTTTCCCTGTTGTCCATATGTGTGTCCCTCCGGTAAGAATCCCCTTTCCAGGCTCTTCCGAGATACCAGAATTTCCGCCGGTTCTGTTTCTATTTTCATTATATACCGAGCGGTATAAAGCGTCAAGGTTTCCGCCAATCTTTTCCTTTCTTTTTTATATTTCAGAATTTTCCATCAACATTGACTTTCTTTTCTGTATTTTCTATAATGAAAGACAGAGGGAGAGACGTGAATCATCTGTAAGAAAGGATAGTTAGGTATTTATGGTATTATCTGTAACTTTGAATCCCTGCATCGACAAAACTATTTATCTGGATAATCTGGAAATCGGCGCTTACAACCGGGTGAAGAATACCCGCGTAGACCTGTCCGGAAAAGGACTGAATGTGAGCACCGTGCTGAATAACCTGAAAGAAGAAACCATGTGCATGGGACTGAACTTCCGTGAAAGCGGCAATACTCTGGAACATGCCATGACAGCCCGGGGCCTGCAATACTATTTTGTCCGTTCAGAGGGCGCTATTCGAACGAATATCAAGCTTTTTGACCAGTCCAACCACATCATGACTGAGGTCAATGAGGCCGGACCTAACGTCTCCTTCGCTGCCATCGAAAAGCTGGTGGACGAAATTGATGTGCGACTGGATCACACACATATTCTGGTGTTAAGCGGCAGCGTGCCGCCCGGCGTCCCCGCCAATATCTATCAGCGCCTCATCCACCTGGCCCACAAAAAAGATGTCAAGACTGTGCTGGACACCACCGGTGAACCGTTCCGGCTGGGACTGGAAGAAAAGCCCTTCCTGATTAAGCCCAACAGTAAGGAATTTGAGCAGGCCTTCAAGAACGAACTGAAATCCGGCAAGGGTCCCCTCGAGGTTGCCCGCCAAATCGTAGATGGGGGCATCCCCTATGTCTGTATTTCCATGGGCGCCGACGGCGCGCTATTGCTGGATCAGGAGCACACCTACCGGGCGAAAGCCATTCCTGTGGAGGCCAAGGGCCTGACCGGCGCCGGCGATTCCATGGTGGCCGGTATGTGCTATGCTCTCCGCAAGCGCCTGGGCACCGCCGATATGCTCCGCCACGCCATGGCCTGCGCCGCCGGTTCCGTCCGCCAGGAAGGCACCCTGCTGGCCCGGGAGGCCGATGTGAAGGAGCTTCTGCCCCAGGTGGAGCTGGAGATTATTGCATGACTGTTTTTTGAAAATAGTTCTGACAGCAAAAGCGTTCAGTTGACATAACTCTTTCTCCTGAACGCTGAATATCCGAAAATACGGTACCGCTAGCCCTCTACAGACTGGCGGTACTTTTATATCTGCCCTTTCTTCTCTTTTGCTTTCTCCATCGCTTCCGTCTCCCGCACTATCCCCGGAAATGTTTTCAAAAACAGAACCGTCGTCATCGTCGCGGCTATCACATCCGCAGCCGGCTCTGACAGGAACGCCGCTTCCGCGCTCACCAGCATCGGAAGCAGTATCAGGCAGGAGAAATAAATCAGCTTCCGGAAGGCCGAGCAGAACAGCGCCCGCCTTACATGGCCGAGAGCCGTCGTTTCGTCCACCAGCGGATACTGCACCGCCAGGGGCACAATCATGGCGGTAAATACTTTGATGTACCGTACAGATCGCAGCTTGATTTCCACGTCTTTCGTAAACATGCTCACATAGAGCGGCGACAGCGTGTACGTAAATACCATCATCAGACTGCAGAAAATCACGCAAAGTCCGGTGATGCACCAAATGGCTTTTCGAATCCGTCCCGCATCACCCCTGCCATAATTAAAGCTGACCACCGGCTGACTGCCCAGAGTAATCCCGCTCATGGGCATGGTAATGAGCAGAAGGTAGCTCTGCACAATGGTGGCGCAGGTAACCAGAATATCCCCCTCGCCCGGCCCCCCATAGCGCTGCAGCACCGTATTCAGCACAATCAGCAGGATACTGTCGCTGGCGATAATCAAAAACGGAGAAAATCCGAAGCTTATGATTTTCCGCATCGTCTGTTTGGCAAAGCCGCCCCAGCCAAGTCTTATGGGCATTCTTTTTCCCCGCAGGCTCACCAGCACAAAGACGGCGGAAGCAAGCTGAGACAAAACTGTCGCAGCAGCCGCTCCGGCTACGCCCATATGGAAGCCGAAAATAAAAATGGGATCCAGAATAATATTCAACACTGCGCCCAACATGACCGTCACCATGCCAAGTCCTGAAAAGCCCTGGGCTATCAGAAAGCTGTTCATGCCCGTGGATAACAACGCAAATACGGTTCCCAACGTATAGATGGTCACATAGGTGTTCGCATAAGCAAATGTGGCCTGACTCGCGCCAAACCACATCAGAAGCTTCTCCTTCGAAGCCAGAAATCCAAGGGTCAGAATCACTGACGTCACCAGAAGCATAAAAAAGCTGTTATTCAATATCTTCTGTGCTTCCCTCTCGTCCCCGGCTCCCATCCGCATGGCCATAATCGGCGATCCGCCAAGGCCAATCAAGGAAGCGAAGGAGGAAAGAAGCGTAACAATCGGCGCGCAGACGCCCACTCCGGCCAATGCCAGACTTCCCACACCTGCGCCGATGTACATTCGATCCACGATGGAATACAGGACGCTTACGAACTGAGCCATCATGGTCGGAATCGCCAGCCGCAGCACCAGTGGGAATATCGGATCCTTTCCCAAATCATTTGTATGTCTCATTTTAAATCTCAAAATCCTTTTCCAACAAAATGGTATGACCAAACTCATCCAGTCTGCTCTTCTTCACCTTGCCAAAAAGTCCTTTCTTACCACCCCGGTCAATGGCTTCGTCTACCATCTCCTTGACCTCGGCCACGTTGACCAGGTGATCGCTGGTCTGGTTGTTGCCAATCCGGTTGTAAAGGGCCAGCACCGCCATCTCGTCCAGAACACATTCCTGCTCCAGCGCATAGGACTCTCCGAAGGCTACCAGCTCCTTGTTGGTAAACACCGGAATATCAATGGTCCGGGTAAACTTGGCGCCCAGGCTCTCACAACGGATGAACAGCTTGCGGATCTCCTCTTTCTCATCCTCCAGGATGACCAGAAGGCCGCCGGTCTTACGGGTCATGGCGTGGGACAGCTGTACGGCAGTCTCACTCCTCAAAGCTCCAGCTTTTTCAATCAGCAGGGCTCCGCCGCCCAGCTTCTGAATCACGCCGGATACATTCTTACCGTTCAGGTTATCCGCCGGTATCTTGGCCATCTTCGCGCCCTTAATGCGGCGCTGCTTCTGCAGTGCCTTTACGATATCGGCCGCCAGCGTGGTCTTGCCATTGCCGCTCTCGCCGGTGATGACGATATTGCCAAGCAGAGAATCGTCCCTGCGTTCTTTCCGCATCCGATCCTCTTCCAGGAGGGCTGCCAGCTGCTGGTTCATGCCCCGCACAGAGGTGAAGTACGCGAACAGCTTCTTCTGCTCCTCGGAAAGCTGTCCGGAGGGCAGGGTCGCTACGGTTTCTTCCAGATCCTTTTTCAGGTTGTCCAGCATGGGGGAGATGTACTCTCTCTCTGTCTCTTCCTCTTCCGGCTGTGACTGCTCCTCAGGCGCCGTCGCCTCTGTCTGCGCAGGCTGTTCTTCTTTTACACCTTCCACTACAGTTTCTGCTGCAGGCTCCTCTGTCGCGGCTGCTTCACTCGGCGCTTCCAGAATCTCCAGAATCTCCTGCGGCTCTTTCACTGTCCCGACAGTATCCACAGACTGCTCCGCAATTTCTGTCTTCTCCGGCTCACGCTCTGTCTCGACCTCTGACGGTGCTTCCAGAACCTCCAGAATTTCCTGCGGTTCTTTTCTATTATCCACCGCTTTCTCCGGTTCTTTTTTCTCCACAACAGACGCTTCCGTCTGCGGCTCCAGCGCCGCCTTCACCGTCTGCGATGAGCTGTCACGCTCGATGGGATCCACATGCACCTTATAAGGATACCGTCCTTCAATCTCCTCGATCAGACGCAGTACCTCCTCCGGCACCGTCTGCTTCACTTCAATATTCAGTTCCGGCAGCTGTCCGGTAGCGCGCAGGTGTTCCCGTTCTTTCTTCCTTGCTTCATCACGCTTCGCCGCCTCCGCAATGGCTGCCTCCGTCTCACGCTTCTTTTCTTCCCAGCTGCTCAGCACGTCTTCGATGCTCATCTGGCCGGTGATCTGTTTCTCTACGACGCTCTCGTCCGGATCGAAGGTAATCTGTCCGGTATTGGTCTGTCCCAGAAACCCCGAAGGCTTTACAGGCTCTGAAGGCTCTTTTTTCTCCCGCAGAAGCTTATCCGGATCCACGGCCTCAAACTGCTGCGCCTCCCGCACTTCCGGTACCTCTTCCGGAGCTGTCGGAAGCTCTTCCTCCGGCTCCTCCGGGCTCAGTTCTTCCGCCTGCTCCTCATGGTGCAGCTCTTCCTCAATATAATCCTGCACGCCCTCCGCCAGGGCTGCCTGCAGATTCACGGTATTGAACTTGTCTTCCATATTCACGGGCCTGATCTCAATATCCTTTGCCCGCTCCTCACCCACCATCTGGCGGTACTTCTCTTCCTGGGACGCGGTCAGCGGCTGTATTTTCATCTTCAGCTTCATGGCCTTGCGCACATACTCGCCCTCGCTGAACCACAGGATCAGATCGTCGCACTCCTCCACACATTTTGAGAGCATACCGTCCTGATAATACAGCTCTGCCAGCTCATAGGCCCATTGCTCCTGATATTCCCGGCTCTTATACTCCTCCAGAATCGCGATCTGATCCTCGATGGCAGCGCCTCTGCCCTTGTAAATCTTGTATTTCAGCACGTATCGGCCCAGATCGTGGGGCGCGATCTTCACGAACTCCTTGTACAGATCCACCGCCTCGTCATAATCCTCCATCCGGACTGCCAGCTCTGCCATCCTGTATACAATCATACGTCCGATGGGCGCGCAGTCATAGGCGATATTCAGAATCTCGTAGCTGTCCTCATAACGCTCCGAGTATTCATAGGCCTCTGCCACCTCCATCAGCAGTCCCACATTGTGAACCTTTCTCCAGTCGATGGAGTCCGCAATCTTTGCCGCCGTCTCATAATCCTTTTTATCCAGCAGCTTTTCCAGCTGCTCTGTCTTTATCTGAAATTCATATTTATCCAATGATATTCACCTCAGCCATTCCGTCCGGCCATTTCTTTTTACAATCCATTTTAGTGTATCACAGGAGGGATCCCTTGTCAATTTACATACACCCGGACAGAACCGAAAAAACGGCGTCCGGAAAAGCGTTTCCACCTTTCCGGACGCCATTTTTTATCCGTTGGTTTTCTCCATCATTTCATCTATCAGTTTCAGTGTTTCTTCTTTGCTCCGCACGTATTCACTCTTTGGCAGAAACAGCACAAAATCCATAAATTTTCTGCCAAGAATCGGCTCGTCTATATGGATATTATAAAACCGCTCATCTCCCACGTAACGCTGCAGTGTAAAGATATCCACCTTATTTCTGGCACTGACGGTGAAGCTCAGATAAGGCGGAAATACCAGCAGATCCTCACAGATAATCCGGCCCATGATACTGTCATCCGCTATTGCTTCCCGGAGCCTGCCCACAAGGAACAGCCGTTCCTCCATAGACAGGGGCTCTATCGCTTCTCTGGGAATGTCGCAAATGATACCGTTGTCCAGGAATTCTCTCAAAGCTTCCTCATCAAAGAACGTATAGTAATCCCCCGTCACTCTGGCCAATTCAGAAAACCGCCGCTTACTCTCCTCTACCAGCTTTTCCCGGAACGGAAAATTCTTCCGTATCTTTTCCTCAATCAGCTCCGGCGTATAGAATTTCCCCATACAGGGCTGACGCATAAACGTATAATAAGAATTTTTCTCAACCGTCTCCGCATAGGTCTTAAGAATCGCAAAAATGTCCTCCTGCACCTGCAGAAGCGGCGAGCACTGCTCTATGGCCTGCCGGAAAAAATACTGATAATGATCCAGCATTTCCCCGGAGGACACCAGACAGGCTGTCTCATAATTCTCCGAGATCAGCAGTACTCCTGTCGCCGTAATCAGATAGTACGGAAACGGCGTCGCCACCACCTCATATTTATTATAATAAAAATACGAATGGTACCGGGTCGAGGCTGTCAGTGCCAGCGGCAGAACCCGCCCCAGAATCTCCAGTCCCTCGCTTCCCTGGGTCTCGTCTGCTGCCCCATAGGGTATGATATGGGTAATCTTAAGCTTTGTCCTGTACTCACTGAATACATTATACAGGTAATACATGGTAAAGCCGTCATCTGCAGGCAAAAACAGAGATAGCTCCGGTTCTTTCTCCTGAAGCTCCTGATCTATCATCCGGCGAATCCGGTTCCGCACCGCATAGATCCCGGAGAGCAGCTTCGGTTCTTCCTTCTCATTTTCTTCCTCTCCGGATTTTACCGTTACAACCAGCTTCTCCTTCTCCTCCGGAACCGGCAGATTGGACAGATCCTTTAAAATCCGTACAATGGTTTTGCGGGCCTCAAAACAGCGTGGTCCCTGAATTTGCATATCGTAATATTCATAAAAGATCTTCTGCTCATGAGGCGTCAGACGCAGATAGGCCGCCAGCTTTTTAACCGCAGGATACGGCAGCGTCCGCTCACCGCTCAGCGTTTTATGAAGCGAGGTCCGCTCGATCTCCGCGCCGCGGGCCACCGCAGAAATACTTTCTCCCGACTGCTCTATCAATTTTCGCAACAAATCTCCGAATGTCATAGCTTACTCCCAGATTTTAATGCTTCTTTTTCGTAATCCAGCGAACCGGATGTCCCTGCGCATCTGTCCGGTACATACCAAACAGGATTCCAATACAAGTATAGCATTGATAGCATGAAAGAGACAGAAGAAAGATTAGAAACTGAATCATTCCTCCCCCATCGAAATTGAAAATTCCGTCCACACTGGATTTCACCTGTTCCAGAATTCCGTATTTGGCCGCTATCTCTGCTGCCTCCTCGTCATAACCCAGCCATTTCAGATGGGCTCCGTTGGGCGCTCCTATCCATGCCCGGACAAACAACATGGCGCGGGAACGACATACGTCCTCCGCATGAAATTTCTCTGTCGCCTCCATCAGCTGCGCACCGCATTTTTTACAGGTTACGTCTCCCTTTAAAACAATTGCTCCACATTTCGGACACTGCATAATTCTGATTCCTCCTCATAATATAAAAATAATTTATCATTGACCCCGCAGCACGCTGTATACCATATCAAAGGGCATTACCGCCAGGGTGTAGAGCCAGCCTTCGCCGGTCTCCTTATAACCCCGGTAATAATCCCGGTTCAGCTGCCATCTGGGCAGATAACTGTTTTTGTCGATCACCTTCCGGAACACCAGGAAAAGTCCTGCCACAGCCAGGAAAATCAGCGCGACGCCGCTTCCCTTCAAAAGGCTGATAAGACCTATCAGCCCCATCACAGCGCTGACGCCCAGGTAGGTCTTTTTGATGACCTTGCTCTCCTCGTCATACTCCCGTTCCCCGTAGTATTTCACATCCTCCAGGGACGCCTTTGTATAATCATCCTGGTAAATACGGTTTGCCATGCTGACCAGCTCCAGGCACCTGTCATAATCTGCCTGGTCAATGATCATCTGCATTTCCGCCTCCGTATCATAACGGTAGCAGTAGTTGGCAAGCTCAATCAGGTTATAGGCCATCTGCTGCCGGTATGCGGTATCGCTGGGATGCTGCTGTATATAGGTTTCCATGGTACGCTTTCCCAGCTCCGGCTGTTCCGCGTGGAAGTACAGGTACGCCTGCTCCGCCTCAAACCGGGTGCTTCCCCGGAACTGCTCCAACGCCTGATTCAAAAGGTTCTGGGCCTCCGGATACTGCTCCAGCCGGATACGGGTACGGATACTCAGCCACCAGAGATTCTGTGCTCCCCCGTAGATTTCCGTGCCCTGATCCAGAGTTTCCAGCGACTCCAGATAATCGCCCTGCATAAACTGGGAGCGGCTGATAATCTCATATGGCTCGTCGGAATTGGCGTGATTGTCAATTGCCTCCCGGGCTGCTTCTATCGCCTGCTGGTAGCGCTGCCGTTCAAAGTATTTACGCGCGCGCTCCAGAGCGTCCTTCACCTCGCGGGTCTTCTCATAGTTGACCTGACCTGCGCGGATTGCAGCGTCAAGCTCTATGTCATACTGCTTCCGCCTTTCCGCGTTAAGCAGGATCTTCCGGGCTTCTCTGAGGCATTCTTTATTCTCTTTCAGCTCTTTCTTCGCCTCAATGTTACCCGGCTCCGTCGTACCTTCCATCTCGGTCAGCATGTTGGACCACTCTGCTATCTTTTTCTTAATTTCCTTCTCCGTCATGGAGCGTTCCAAATCGAACATGCTATAATAATCAACAAATGCCGCAGCCATTTTCTAATCCTCCCATCCGATATTCAATTTACCCAGATGCTGCTTCGCTTCCTCCATCTCCTGTTCGCTCATATTGGAAGCGCGGGCAATCCGCATTTCGCCCAGATTCTCATTATCCTGCAAATCAATCACATGGACGTGGATGATGCCATCCCCGTCGCTGCTTACTACCACCCGGATCGGCGATCCCTTGGGCTTGGGCCGCAGCTTCAGTTCTGCCTCGCCCACAATGGTTGTGTACCGCAGCTCCGTCCGCTCTCCCTGGGTGACCTGAATCAGCAGCTGTTCCTGGTAATCGGCCACCGTACAGTAATCTGCGCTGACCTCCGCCGGAATTACGGTGTTTTTCGGAAGGATGACGGAATTTTCCTGTTCTCCCATTTCATTTTCCACGACGATTCCGATACCGTGGACGGTGCGGTCGATGAAGGTATAGCTGTCCTTCATCTCGGGTATGGCTTCTGTATCAAAAACAGTTGGCTCGCCGTTCTCTTTCCTTCCCGTATTCCCGGGTTCCTGCTCCTGCTTCTTCGCGCCTGCTTTCACGCGCTCTACCGCATCGTAAGCCGCGCCGATGGCTACTGCCTCGTCCGGATTGATTTCCAGGGAAGGCATGATCTGCGTCTCCTCATAAATCATATCTTTTACCATGGGGATCCGGGTAGAACCGCCCACCAGCAGTATCTTATCCAGATCCGAATACTCCAGACCGGCCTCGTCCACTGCCGCTGACAACAGACAGGTAGTGTCGTAGAGATAGGGTTCGATCATTTCCTCGAAAGCCTCTTTCGTCAGCTCCCGCACAATCTTCTTTCCCCCTGCGGACAGACTCATGCGCACCTTGCTTCTGCCGGAGGACAGGGTCTTTTTGGCCTCCTCCGCGTTCATCAGAAGCTCCTGCTTTGCATCCGGCTCCTTCTCGATATCCACGCCCTCAGACAGGGCTTCCTTCTCGAACCATTTTACAATCTGGCTGTCAAAATCATAGCCGCCCAGCTCCGCGTTTCCTCTGGAGGACAGGATCTCGATGACATTGCCGCCATACTGTACGATACTCACGTCAAAGGTTCCTCCGCCCAGATCGTAGACCAGTACATTCTGCTTCTTCTCGCCGCCCTTGGCGATACCGTAGGCCAGAGCCGCAGCCGTGGGCTCATTGATCATGCCCAGTACCGGAATATGCGCCATATCCGCGGCGTCCTTGGTCGCCTGCCGCTGGGCGTCCGTAAAGTAAGCCGGAACCGTAATAACTGCGCCCAGTACCTCCTCGCCCAGAGCCGCCTCCACATCCTTCTTGAGCTTCTGCAGGACAATGCTGGAGATTTCTTCCGGCCGGTAACCATTCCCGTCTATCTGATAGCGCACATGGCTGTTGCCCATGTCTCTTTTTGCAAAGGCCACAAAATGTCCCGCGTCCAGTACGCTTTCTTTTTTGGCGTCCCGTCCCACGATCGCGTTACCGTCCTCAAAATAGACTGCCGACGCGGTGATCCGCTCTCCCTCCTGGTTGCTTATGATCTGGGGGTTGCCATCCGCGTCGATATACGCCGCTGCGGAAAATGTGGTTCCCAAATCAATTCCAATGTATTTACCCATAACATCCTCCCATTTCTCTTCCTCGTTTTTATCCGAATAAACCAAAGAATTTCTTTTTCGGCGGCTCCGGCGGGGGATTCCCGCGTCCTACTACCACATGAAACTGTTCCCGGAAGCGCTTTCCGGCATTTTCCACGATAATATCCGCCTCGCCGTCGGCCACGCCTGTGATCTGACCATCCCCGGCATTGACCGTCATCAGATCGGTGCTGCTGAAGATCAGCCTGCCGTCGATGGCTCCCTCCGGCTCCACACGGCAGCGGATCTGCCTGGTCTCACCCACCTTCAGACGCACCGGCTCGCTCTTGTCAAAGGGCAGGGAAAAGCCGGTCAGATAGGGCTTTACCTCCACGCTGCAAAAAGCGGAAACCTTCTCCGCAGCGCAGTAGATCCGGCAGGCTCCCGGAGACAGCGCCTTTACGGTCCCACCTGCTGTCACGGTCGCTACCTGTTCCTGATCGCTGTACCATTGCACACGGTCCGCATTGTCCGCATTCTCCGGCTGCCAGCTGCAGCTAAGCCGCAGGATATCGCCCACGCCGATGGCCTTGCTGTAATCGGAAAGCAAAAGGTCCCGAATCCGGTTCCGTCTGTAGACCTCGAAGCTCAGCTCGCATAAGGGCTCCGCCGATCCCTTTTCGAAAATCCGCACCCGGGTTTTTCCTGCTTTTTCGCCAAATACCCGCTGCTGATTGCAGGTGACGATACCCGGAAGCTGATATTCAAAGGTCAGCCCGGAGATCTCCACGCCCTCCGGCTCCGTCTCGATGGTAAAGGGTTCGCTGGTGCCAAGCTCGACGCGTTCCGGCGCTTTCACATAGATACAGGGCTTCACCGCCAGCAAAGCCTCCAGCTTCCGGCCTGTCTGCGCGTCCCTGACGCTGCGGCGCAAATCTAACGCGTACACTGCGAAGCATTCTGCCAGGGGAAATAACAGCAGACAGTCGAAAATTACCGGGAAAAAGTCTTTTTCCGTAATTCCGTAGACAAAACTACGTCCGGTCACGCTCTGAAAGCCAACTGGGCCGGTCTCAGTGAGAAGAAAGGCGTAGCTGCGGCTATTCAGCCGCTCCACTGCTTCTTCCTGCTCCTCCTCCGAATCGCAGAGGGCAAACACCACTGCGTCCCGGTCGAGCCCGGAGAGCTCCGTCCATTCCGCCGTATGAACTGCCACGTTGCAATACTGGTTTTTTACATCCAGCTCCTGAAGCAGCGGCTTCCATTTTTCCAGCGTTTTCTTCGTGCCGGTGAAAACTGCTGAAATAACGCGCTGTGGCAGACGGGGCAGATTGTTCTCCTTCATCAGACGGCTCAGGGCAATCATCCGTTCCTGCAGAGGCTTCTGGATCTGAAAGCTCTGCGTCTCCAGCGCAAGACAATGCGGATATGTCCTGAAAATGGTTTTCAGAATCTCCGCTTCCTCCTGCCTTCCCGTGTAGACCACCCGGTAATCCTCTCCCAGCTCCCGGTACAGAAGCTCCGGCAGGATGCTGCACCAGCGGTAAAAGGGCTCATTCATATACTGGAGAATCGCGCTGTTCCGGGAAATACTTTCCCTGCCGTTCAGCAATACGGTCATTTTCCGGGTATAGCAGGAATACGTAATAAAATAGGTATAATTACAGTTCCAGTTCGTCATCGTCTATCTCTGCTCCCTGTTTTGTTTCCCGGCTATATTCCGCTTCCTCGCCATGGGTTTCGGGTTCATCCGGATCCTCGGTATCATCCGTGCTGTCCTCGCCGTTATCCAGCTTCTGGCCGTGTTCATCCAGGTTGTGTGCCTCTCGAAAATCCTTCGCCGTTTCAGCCATCCGGGAATTGGTGTCCGCCTTGCTCTCCGGCGGAAGCTCCCAGGGATTGCTTTTCTCTTCTCCATCTGACTCCTCTTTTTCATCCGATTCGTCAGACTCGTCAGTTTCCCCTGCTTCTTCCGTCTCATCGCCTTCGTCCGTTTCTTTCGACTTAAACATGGAGCTTAGTTTATCTTTGATCTTGTCCGCTATGGACATCTTCTCTTCCCCGGAATCTTCCCCCTCGTCTGCGTCCTCTCCGTCCTCCGGGGAATCCATGTCGCCTTCCGCGTCGTCCATATCCTCTGTATCATCCATATCATCCACATCGTCCATGTCGTCCGCGTCATCCATATCATCTACGTCATCCACGTCATCATTCTGCTCTGTTTCATCAAAATGTCCGATTTTCATCTATTTCTCCTCCTTCTTTTTCAAAAATCCCATCTCTATCAAATCCTCCACACAGATCTGGGAGCGGTACTGAACCGCCGCCTTCCTTTCTTCATCCTGCTCCTCCCGCTTCTCGTCAAAGGGCTGGGGCGCAGCCTTACTTTCCACTACCCAGAAGGGCTTTACTACCTCATAGCTCTGCCGTTCCAGCTTATCCTCCGAAACATTCAGATGCAGATCCTGAAAATCTGTTCCGGGCTCCGTCAGATAACGGCCTTCCTCAGAACCCCAGCGTTCCAAAACCTTTCCCTCGGAAAGCAGCGTTTCCTTTTCTGTATTCTCCACCGCGTCCTTTCCATAGTTCAAAAGTCCTGCGGAGTGGAGTCCTGTTTTCAGGTAATCGCTGTTTTTCACAGACGGATCATCCAACCGCTTCATGGCCCGCTCATTTACATAGCCGGGATCGTTGTTCCAGATATCCTGAAGCTCTTCCTCGGAATAGCTGCGTTCCACATCCTCTGTCTCCTCCGGAAGCTCATCGGTATTCTCATCCAGATCCTCCAGCTCGTTTTCATATTTCCGCTTCTGGCGCTCCTCCTGCAGCTGCCGGACGCGCTCTGCGCTTTCCGGAAGCTCTGAAAATCTTCCTCCCCGCATCCTCTGCCTCCTTACAGCGTCTTATTTTTCATGAAGTCATACAGCAAATGGTATTTACTTCCGTTTTTTCCGCCATTACTTTTTGCATAGAGGATGCCCCGGATGATTTCGCGGACAATGGTATCGTCCTCCACAAAAGCGTAATGGTAAAAGGCTGACTGAAACCGCTCCATCCATTGCTTCGCGTGCTTTACCAGTCTCTCCGACCTTTCTTCCGTGAGCCAGTCCGGTTCCTTTTCCAGCTTTACCTCCAGCTGTCTGTTGGTGTAAATCTGCTTATCATCAATGACATCCAGAAGACCCTCGCAGCCGGAAATCAACAGATACAGTCTGCCGACCTCTTCCTTTCTCAGTCCGGCTGCCCGCTTCAGCAGCATCTGATTCATGACGCCCACCATGTCCTCAAAATCACGCTTCTTCTCGTCATCAATGGGCGACTCGCGGATAATCTTCTTAAGCGCAATCAGCGAAAAGGCGCCCTTTTCCTGCTGCCGGTATAATTCCGTCAGCATCTGTCCCTTCAGGCTGCAGATGGCGTCCGGCATAGCGCGTTTTACTTCAGCCTCGTAATGGTTATCCCACATGTCAATTTTCATCAGAACCGGCGTAAGCCAGCCCTTCTGCATGACTGCCGCCACGCCGGTACCCAGACGGGACAGCTCCTTCGACTGATCCTCGTTCAGGGAAAGCGCGCTGCTCAGCTCCTCGCAGGCGTCCTTTGCCGGAGTATTCATAATGATTTTTGTTGAAGTATTTTCTATCGCGGAGGTATCCACCGCCATGGGCGACTGGTCAATGATGATGAAGCCCTCTCCGTAGGTACGCATTTCCTTGATGGAATTGCTGATCATTTCTACGGACTTTCCGACGATATTCGCGCCCTCCTGGCTTTGATCCTTGCTGGTGCGCTTGAGAATATTATGGGCCTCCTCAAGCACCGTCACATGCCGAAGCTTCGCGTCCCTGCTGCCGGTTCCGGCCTTACGCACAGACTGCCGGTATTCGCCCAGACGCATAATCAGCACACCCATCAGCAGGGCTACTGTTTCCTCCGAACCGATATCACTCAAATCTACAATCGCGTTGGAGTCAAATAAAATTGAATCGGAGATTCCCTCGCTGCGCTCAAAAATCAGTCCCGTAATACCGCTGGTCATGGATTGTACACGGGTCAGCAGCGCGCCCTTGTAATCGCCCTTGGAATCCGCCGAATAATCGGAGCTGTTAATAATAACAGGGAGGATTTCCAGCACATCCTGAAATACCGGATACTTATGATCTGAAATTCCTTCAATCCAGACGGAATTCATGACGTCCCAGCCACATTTCGTATAAGCCTTCACCACGGCTTCTTTCAGAATTGCGGGCATAGCCGCATACAGCGCCCAGGACGCGTTGAAGATCTGAATCAGCTTCTCAATATGGGTCAGCACGTGCAGATTCTCCGGAAACTGAAACGGGTTAATCCGGAGCATCTTGTATACATTCGGATCGGTATTGAAGATCCGGATTCCCTTCAGGCCTCCGAATACCTGCTTATACTCGCCCTTGGCCGGCTCGATGACCATCATGTGGACATCTCGTTTCAGAAGATTATCCAGCAGCTGATAGGTGGCATAGGATTTACCGGAACCGGAAGAGCCGGTGATAAAGCAATGGGAGGCCAGCAAATCCACATCCATAGGAACTCGCATTTCCTCTTTCAGGCCCATATGGTAAATATTCCCAAATTCCATCAGGCGGTCAATGCGGGACGGATCTTCGAATACCACCGCCCGGCCAAACTCCGCCATTTCCACCACAGCCACACCCGGTACGGATTTTCGCGGTAACCCCAATGCAATCGGAAGCTCTTTTCCATTGATCATATTGGTGGGCATTACCTGCTGGGCCTCATAGGAATCAAAAGCCGGAATCTCCGCCACCGGATGGACCAGATATTTCGCATTGTCTACGATTTTGCGGATTTCATTGCGGAGTCCCAGGTTCCAGAGGTTGATATGCGCATTTTCCACAGAGGATTCCTGTCCCATCATGACAGACTTATAGACATTGGCTGCCTGGGCTGTAACCGCAATATCATCGGAAAAGAAATAGCCGCAGAAATCCCACATTCCATAAGCCTTAGAGCAGTCAATCCGTTTCAGCTGGGCGTCCGCCCGGTTCATCAGCTCCTGTACGCCCTTATTTTCAAAATTCAGCGAGGTCGTATCCGTATCGCCCACGGATCGGCCCGTTCCCTTACTGGTGGACTCACTGTCCGACGTGCCGGTGCTGGTGGTAATCGCCGTGCTGAAGGAGGTTCCTGAGGTAAAGGAGGTGGAGCTTCCGTAGGAATCCGAGGAGCTCATGCCCCAGCCGTTGTCATTGACGCTGAAGCCGCTGGAATGTCCCTTGTTTCTGCCGTCGGTCCGTGACTTGGAGGTACCGTTGGAATTGCTGACACTGCTATTGATGGATTTTGAAAATGAGTTGGAGATGCTCTCGTTGACCGAATCTGTCTCACTGTGGGCAAAGGACAGGGAAATCCGCGCATGGGGCGACAGACTGGCGTACAATTCCTCATAGCCGTGCTGTCTGCGGGCCAGCGTCGTGCTGTCCACCGGAGCTGCCAGCAGAATCGCGGTATAGGGCTTCCGGTTCATGCTGCCGATAAATTTCTCCAGGCCCTGGATAAATTCATTCTTGTCATCGTCCCGCTCTGAAGGGATCAGAGAAACCGTAGCCAGGCTTTTGGGCGCTTCGCCCCCCGGCGTCATGGCGTCCAGAAGCGCCCGCTTCTCATTTCCATTCAGAGGCGCGGAGAGATCGATACCGGGGAAATTACCCTTCAATACGGAGCAGAGGGTTTCCCCTGCCAGCTCTGCATTGTCCTCCGAACGGACAGCCGCATAAAATCCGACCTCTTTGTTATCGGAGCGGATAATCAGTGCTACCGCGCTATTCATATTATGCAAACTGCTGTAGACGCTGATCAGCTTATCATTGATCTGCTCCTCCGGATCGTAGACCAGCTTGCTGATCTGATAGACACGCATTTTCAGCACATCCATCACCGCCGCATCCGGTTCATAGACGGTTCCGGCAGAAAAGCGATCCAGATACTGCTGGGTCAGATACATATCTGCCACAGCAAAGCCCTGCGCCAGCTTCAGCTCATAGGCGGTTTTTCGCTTCTGCTCCTCCCATTTCTTCTGCATATCCGTAAATCTTACGGGCATTGTAGGTTCTTTCTGTACATAATCAGGCATTCTGGTATTCTCCATCCGGGCATTTTTATCTCTTCCTCCATTATAAATTACCAACTTTTGTAAAACAATCTGTGACGCCTGTGTGGCATGGTTTCGAGACGTCTTTTGTCACAGTTTTATGCCAAAAAATGGAATAAAAAAAAGAACAATCCAAACAAGCATTACGCTTTCGATTGTTCTTTCCTGATTTCACTGTATTATTAATTTTATCGTTTTATTTCTCCGAAATAGCCAGAGCCAGGGCTCCGTCTCCGATATGGCAGGATACGCTTAAGGAAAGCGGATCGATAAAGCCTACCTCATATCCCGGAAATGCCGCCTCTACTTCTTCCCGGAATTTCAAAGCCTCTGCCTCGTTATTCGTATGGGCAATATCCATATGAACCCTGTGCGCCTCCAGACCGCCGAAACGGGTCTCAATGTCCTCCCGGATATGATCAATCATCAGCTGCCTGGCCTGGTGCATGGTGCGGGCCTTGGCGCAGCTGTCCAGCTTCTCGCCCTGGATGGTCAGCACCGGCTTCAGACGGAGCATGGTCCCGATAGCCGCTACTGCCGGGGTCAGACGGCCGCCTTTTTTCAGGTATTTTAAGGTGGCTACGGTGATGTAGATGCTGGAATTCTTTCCGGTTTTTTCCAGGAAATCTTTGATCTCCTGACCGCTTTTTCCATCCTTCACCATGGCAAGGGCTGTGTCCACGGAACGTCTCTGGGTAACAGAAATCCGGTGGTTATTGACTACAAATACTCTGTCTTCATAATCCGCCGCCAGCGCTGCCGCTGTCTGGCAGGAGCCTGACAGGCCGCTGGACATGGGAATCTGTACGATCTCGTCATACTCCTTTAAAAGCTCGTCCCAAAGCTTCAGGATCGCGTGGGGAGACGGCTGGGAGGTCGCGATATCCGCATCTCCTTTCAGCTTCTCGTAGAACTCTTCCTGTGTCAGATTAATTCCTTCAAAATATTCATTTCCATCAATTGTAAAAGGCATCGGCAGCACATGGATTCCCATCTTCTGTGCTTCTTCCTGCGTAATGCCACTGTTGCTGTCTGTCACAACCGCTATCTTTTTCACCTGGGCTGCCCCTTTCTGTGCTTTCTCTTATTAAGAATACTGCATATACTGATTTTCTTACTGCAAATATCACAAGTATAGCAGTTTGCGCAGAAAAAGGCAAGAAATTACGTTTATTTCCCTTTCCCCTTCATTTCTTCATCTTCGGCTGAAAGATCAGACTGGCCAGGTAGCCGAATACCAGGGCCGCGCTGATACCCACAGCGCTGGCTTTGAAGCCGCCCTTAAAGATTCCTAAGAATCCGTCTGCGTCTACCGCCTCTTTGACGCCCTTCCAGAGGACATTGCCGAAGCCCGGCAGAGGGACAGAAGCACCCGCGCCCGCGAACTTCTGGAAGGGTTCGTAGATACCGACAGCGCCCAGTACTGCGCCGGTGCAGACCAACAATACCATGATCCGTCCCGGCATCATTTTCGTCTTCTCCATCAGGATCTGGATCAGGGCGCAGATGAGACCGCCAATGAGGAATGCTTTTACGTAGTCCATAATGTTTCTCTCCTTTTTAGCAATGTTCTATCACAATCGCATGCGCGATGCCCGGTACGCTCTGACCCTCATTAAAGCTTACCGTCGATAACAGTGCGCCCGTAGGCACGAAAAGCATCCGTTTCCATTCCCCGCGCTCAATCTTAGGCAGCAGATACGCCGCCAGCGTCACAGCAGAGCAGGCACAGCCGCTGCCGCCGGAATGTGTATCCTGTTTCTCCGGGTCGAAGATCAGTATTCCGCAATCCTGATGCCGGACGGAAATATCGTACCCCCGCTCGGCCGTCAAATCAATCAGAATCTTCCGCCCCACATTTCCCAGATCACCGGTTACGATGGCATCGTAATCCTCCGGCTTCCGCCCGAAGTCCGCAAGATGCGCACAGATGGTATCGCAGGCCGCCGGAGCCATGCAGGCTCCCATGTTCATGGAATCTTTCACGCCGTAGTCGATGACCTTGCCCGGCGTGGCTCCGGTAATTTTCGCGTGTCCGCCACTCCCGGACAGTACAAAGGCTCCGCTGCCGGTGACGGTCCAGGTAGCCGATAAGGGACGCTGACCGCCGTACCCAAGCGGAAACCGAAACTGCTTCTCCGCACTGCCGAAGTGGCTGGAGGTCAGCGCCAGAACGGCCTCAGAATAACCGCCCTGTACGGTCATGGCTCCCAGCATCAGCGCCTCCCCTATGGTCGAGCAGGCCCCGTACAGACCGAACAAAGGCAGCTTCAGATCCATCACGCCGAAAGAGGTGGCAATGAGCTGTCCCAGCAGATCGCCGGAAAAAAGATACCGCACCGGCGGCACGCCCGGTCCCGGCAGCTCCGCCGCTTTCCGCATTGCCAGCTGCGCCGCCCGCTTCTGCAGCGCGCTCTCGGCCTCCTCCCAGGTAGCCTGTCCCGCCATCGGATCCGGCTCCACCTCATCAAAAAGAGCCCCCAGCGGCCCCTCGCTCTCCTTCTTTCCCACCACGCTGGCCGCGCTCACGATCTGCGGCGGTCTCTGGAAGCAGATGCTCTGTTTTCCTATAATCGTATTCATGTATGTCCGCACCTCCGTGTTCCTTTTTTGCTTTCTTATTTGGAAATTATTTTCTCCGAACACGGTTATTTTATGCGGGAGGGCAGAAAATAGTACATTTATAACAGACTTTTTTTCTTATGCTTCCCATTCCTCGCCGCCGTTTTGATGAGGGTGGTGTCCACGTCGTCCTCGTAGAGCCGCATTTCTACTTCGATGGGCGTCGGCTCTTTGGTGAGGCGACGGCCGCCCAGGTGGTTGAAAAAGGCCAGGATGCCGACGGCGAGGCCTAAGGAGTAGGTGAATTCCAGGATGGTGTAGCCGTCGGAGGGCTGGCCGGTCAGGAGGGTGTAGAACTGACGGAACAGATCGACGGTGGAGACGTCGTTGTTGAAGGCCATGATAGAAAATGCAGATCCGAAGAAGCATAGGATGCAGACCAGGCTCACTTTCAGGAAGGTCCGGAACCGGTTCTCCTCCGGTTTGGTGGAATATTCGGCTACGAAATCCATTTCTCCCAGATTCTGGATCTCCAGGCTCGGGTAGACAGCCTGGATTTTCTCGATCACGTCCAGGATCGAGATGACCGTGCGGCCTGCGCAGGAGCGTCTGCCCGGCTTTACATCCTGGAAGGCGTAGAGCTTCTCGGTCTTCAGGCGGTTTACGATTGCCGGATCCGCGCACTGCATTTCCACAGCCTCGCCCAGGGTCAGGACGCGGTTGTAGGTGCGGACGTTTTTTTCGGGTTTCAGGTACAGGATTTCGCTCATGGGGACGCCTCCGTATATCGTATTCTTCCTTTTATTCTGAACAAATTCGTAAATCTTATACGGGTAAACCGCAATACTATTTCCAACTGAAAGTGTACGATGTTTCCTTTTTTCTACCATGTATATCATTTTCTAACGCAAATAGAAAAGCGCTGCCCCGTCATAAAAATAATGACTGAACAACGCTCTTTTTTATTCTCCCAGATACAGCGCCCCCGTCGGACACACCCGCACGCAGGCCGGGATTTTGCCGACGCGCTGGCGCTCGATGCAGCCGTCGCATTTCTGGATTTTGCCGTGACGGTTCAGGGAAATGGCCCCCATACGGCAGGCGTTCAGGCACTGGCCGCAGCCGTCACAGGCGGCGGTGTCGTAGAGCACCAGGCCGCTCTCCGCGTCTTTATAGAGGCAGCCCGCCGTACAGGCAGCTGCGCAGGCCGGTACCCGGCAATGGAGACAGGAATCCGAATGAAACCGGAAGCTCACCTGTCCGTCCCGGCACCCTTCTTCCGTATACACCTGCCGGAGCGCCCGCTCCCCCTGCTCCACGTCCGTATCTTTCTCATCCATGCAGGCCATGGCGCAGGCACAGCAGGCCGTGCATTTGCTCTGATCGAACCGGATGGTTTTCGCTCTCATTTACCGCACCTTCTTTCGTATGCCCGCCCGGCTGCTGCGAAAAGCCGGGAAGCCGGAATATGGATCCACGTTCTCCGGATCCAGCAGTGTATTCACATCCGCTTCCGGGTACCCGTGGTAGATATAGACCGTGCCCGGATCCACCATATAGGTCAGGTTCGCCTTCAGGCTGATGCAGCCAAAGGCTGTATACACTTCGATCTCATCCCCCTGCTGCACAGAAAGAGCCTCCGCGTCCGCCGGATTCAGATCCGCCGTTGCATCTGGCCGGAGCGACCGGGCCCAGGGAACGCCGTGCAGCCTGGAGTGCAGCGCCCCCGGAATCCGCGGGCCGGAGCACAGGGTAAAGGGATATTTCTCCTGCTCTGCCGCACAAATCGGCTCCCGATATACCGGAAGGTAGTCCAGACTGCAGTCCGGGTACTGTTCCCTGATCTTCGCTATCTCCAGGGAATAGAGTTCGAATTTTCCGCTGGCCGTCGGAAAGCCCTCTGCCAGCATCTTCCCTGGCTTACAGTTTCCCGCCCCCGGCACCTTCACCGGAAGCTCCGCCGCCCGAAGCTCCTCGTAGGACACCGGCAAATCAGAAATCAGATACCGGATACACGCTTCCGGCCCCGCAGTCAGAAGCTCGTCCGCAAGTCCCATTTCCCGGGCCAGATCGCAGATAATCCGGATATCCGGTTTTGATTGATACAGCGGTTCGATAACCGGCTGGGTCACCGTCAGATACCCGCCGCCCCAAGCCTTCAGCTCGCTCCGCTCAAAGGAGGTGCAGGCCGGCAGCACGATGTCGCAAAGCTTCGCCGTATCCGTCAAAAACAGATCCACATCCACCAGAAAATCCAGCGTCTTTAAGGCTTCCGCCAGCCGATCACTGCCCGGCGCGATCCGATGATTCAACCCGAACCCCACCACCGCCCGAAGGGGATAGGGCTTTTTCTCCCGGATCTGCCTTGCCAGATCCGTAAACTGTGCCTCGTCAATCAGCGCATGCCAAAGCGGGTATTTTTCCCCGCCCACCGGCGAGAAGCCTGGCCTCGTCTTCACCTTCCCGACGAACTCCTTCTCCCGGGTGGCGAAGCCCGCTGCCTGATAATTATAGCTAAACTGTATCGGAATCTGCCCGCCCGTCCGGTCAAAGGATCCGGTGATGGCCGACAGCGCCATAATGGCCCGGTAATTCTGAAATCCGTTCCGATGATGGGCGATGGGCGCGGCGCTCTCATTGATGGCAAGGGGCAGATGGCCTCCGATCAGCTCCGCAGCTGACCTCACCTGCTCCGCCGATACGCCCGTCAGCCTTTCCACCCGCTCCGGCGTAAACTCCTTCACATAGGCCGCGTACTCCGCGAAGCCGTAGACATATTTCGACACATATTCCCGGTCATACCAGCCATTTTCAATCAGTTCATGGGCCAGCCCCAGCGCCAGCGCTCCGTCTGTGCCGGGATGGGGACGCAGATGCAGATCCGAAAGCCTGATGGATGCAGGCGTAATCCGGGAATCTACGATAATCACCTTCATGCCTCTCTTCTTCGCCGCCTCCACTCCGGCTGCCGCCAGATTCCGGGAATAATAGGGATTATAAGCCCAGCCCAGGAAGACCCCTGCATGATCCACATCCGGCGACGACATCACATTGCCGGTCACGGTCAGCCACTGGAGAAAGGTGGAGAACATACAGCTGCCGGACTCTGTCATGTAGTTAGGTGTACCAAACTGATTGGCCAGACGGTGGAGCCAGGGGCGGTACCATTTCGTATAGCCCGAGAAAAAGGCCACTGCTTCAGGTCCGCTCTCCTCTCGAATAGCCAGCAGGCGCTCTGCGATCCGCTCGTAAGCCTCCTCCCAGCTGATGGGCCGGAACTCCCCGCTGCCCCGCTCCCCCATGCGCAAAAGAGGCGTGCGGATCCGATCCTTCCGGTACACATACTGTCTGGCCGCCAGCCCCTTGGCGCAGAGAAGCCCGTGGTTCTGGGGATGCTCCGCCGTTCCTTCTATTTTCACAAGCTGCCCGTCCTTCACATAAGCATCGATGCCGCAGTGAAAGGACGGGCAGCAGATATCACATATCGTTCGTTTCCGTTCCATCTAGTTGTCCTTCACAAGTTCTTCTACCGCTTTCCGGATGCGCGCAAGGCCTGCCGTGAGCGTCTCCCTGGTACAGCCGAAATTCAGCCGCACGAACTGGCCGCTCCGCTCCCGGTAGGCGTCTCCCATGGACAGCCGTACGCCTGCCTTTTTGAAAAAGTCCGGAAGCTCCGCAGCATCCAGTCCCAGCCCACTGCAGTCCAGCCACACCAGGAACATGGCCTCCGGGAAAATGGATTTGATCTGAGGCAGGTATTTTCTCAGGTAATCCAGAATATAATCCCGGTTACCCTGCAGATAAGCCACCAGCTGATCCGCATAGTCATCTCCACAGGTATAAGCTGCCTCCATGGCCACCAGACTTAAGCAGCTCACGCCCGGCGAGTTTTTAGAAAGTGCCGCACGGAACCGATTCCGCAATGTCTCATTTTCTATGAAGATCACAGAGGCTGCCGTGCCTGCCACGCTGAAAGTCTTGCTGGGCGAGGTGCAGGTAATCGTCCGCCCGCAGAACTCCTCCGACAGGGACGCCAGCGGAATATGCTTTCTGCCGTCGTACACAATATCCCCGTGGATCTCGTCAGACAACATCCATACTCCGTATTTTCCACAGATTTCCCCGGCTTTTCGAAGCTCTTTCTCTGTAAAGCAGCGCCCCTCCGGGTTCTGGGGATTGCAGAACATCCACATCCGGCAACCCCGGATCTTCGCCTCAAAATCCGCCCAGTCAAACTCGTACCGGCCATTCGTAAGCACCATGGGACTGTCCACAGTCACCCTGTCATTTTTCTCAATGACCTCGAAAAACGGGTCGTAAATCGGCGTATTGATGAGAATCTTGTCCCCCGGCTCTGTAAAGGCCTGCACCGCCGTCGCCATGGCGCAGTCGATGCCCGGCGTCACGGTAATCCACTCCGGCTTCGCCTGAAAACCGTGGCGGCGCTGCTGCCAGGAAGCCGCGGCCTGAAGACACGACGCCGAAGGGCGCACATAACCGTAAATGCCGTGATCCACGCAGACCCGAAGAGCCTCATTTACCTCGTCGGGCGCCCGGAAATCCGTGTCCGCCACCCAAAACGGAAGCAGCATGTCACTGCCGCTTCCGATATATTCTTCGCCCCATTTCGCGCTGTTCTGTCCGACGCGGGAAATGGGCTCGTCAAAATCATAGATTTTTCTGCTCATATTTGCATCTCTTTTCTACAGCTCCATATATACAACAATCTGTATGAATTTGATTATACTATATATCCTGCGGGGCTTCCATATATTATATCACAAAACCCAGCACCAGATAAATCACCACCGCGATAGCCGCGAAGGGCAGCGCGTAAGGCAGCTGGGTTTTCACATGGGACACCACGTCGCAGTCGCAGGAGGAGCAGGTCATTACCGTGGTATCAGAAATCGGGGAAGTGTGGTCTCCGAACACCGCGCCGCCTGCGATAGCTCCCGTAATCAACGGAATGGACACATTCAGGGACAGGGCCATGGGCAGCAGCACCGGCATCATAATCGCGATGCTGCCTGCGCTGGTTCCGGTGGAGAAGGATAAGAGGCAGGTCACGATAAAAGCAAGCGCCGTAAATACCGTCGGGGAAATGAGCTGTACCAGCACGCCGGACAGGAACTCTGCGGTTCCAAGTTCTCCCAAAAGGTTACTGAGGGCATAGGCAAATACCATGATAGCTACGATACCGGTCATGCTTCCGCATCCCTGGAAAAAGATGTCCAGCGTCTCACCGAACTTCATGACTTTTTGGATAGCCAGATCCAGCATCAGGTACAGGCTTCCGAAGAAGATGCCCAGGATCAGTCCTGTCTCACTGTCGCCAGCCGTGAAGAAATACACCAGCGCAAAACCAATCATAATAGCCAGCGGAACTACCAGATAGCGGGCCTTGCCGGTACCCGGATGCTCCACTTCGCCTGCAAGAACGCTCTCGTCCGCGTCATTTTCGTTCTTATAGGCTTCTTCCACCTTCTTCATGGGGCCATACTCAATATGTAACAAGGTAAATACCGCCACGCCCACAACAGCCATGATGCAGTAGAAATTGAAGCCAATACTGCGCACCATTACAGAGGTGGGATCCGCGATACCCTGTGCCTCGATGAAGCTGGCGATATACGGACCGTAAGCCGCAATCGGAATCAGAATGGACATGGGCGTCGCCGTGGAATGCACGATCCACGCCGTCTTCTCCGGAGAGATTTTGAAGGCTTTGGTAAATGGTCTTGCGATGGCTCCCGTAATCATAACGCTCATGGTGCCGTCCAGGAACATCAGCACGCCAATGAGCCAGGTGAACAGCTCTGCGCCCACCCGTGACTTGACTACGCTGCGCTTGGCAATCATAAAGTGGGTAAAGCCCTTTAAGCCGCCCGCCTTCTCAATCAGATAGAAGAGTCCGCCCAGCATCAGCAGAATGAAGATAATGGAGGTGCTGGAGTGGCTGGAAAATACGTCCACCATCATATCCTTAGTGCCCACCAGTACGCTGACCAGGTTAGGATTCAGAATAAAATTGCCCAGAATCAGCGCGATAAAGAGCGCGATAAATACATTTTTCGTCACCAGCGCCAGAACGATGGCTGCCAGAGACGGTAAGATACTGTAAATGCCGTAATTCATTAGAAGATTCCTGCCTTTCATCATTGGTTGTCACTTTGTAGCTGCAAAATTGCTGAACATCTACTCTACTTTTTGCTATCATACCTTTATTAACCTACTTTGTCAATAGGTATTCTATATTATTCCCAGTATCTTCAGGACCCAGTATCCCAGTCCCAGTACCCAACTGGTAAAAATGCCATACAGAATCACCGGACCGGCGATGGTAAAAATCTTACAGCCGATGCCGAAGACCTGTCCTTCCTTCTGATACTCGATGGCCGGGGCCGCCACGCTGTTGGCGAAGCCGGTAATCGGAACCAGCGCGCCTGCGCCGCCCCATTTAGCGATAGAGGGGAAAAGATTGAAGCCGGTCAGGACGGCGCTTATCAGCACCAGAATCAAAGAGCACCAGCTTCCGGCGGCCTCCTCGTCGAGACCTGCGCTCAACGCATAATTGATAATCCACTGCCCCATACAGCAGATAATCCCGCCCGTCATAAAGGCCTTCGCCATCTGACTGCCAAGCTCATGGGTGGGCGTCACGTCCTTTACATACTGGTTATATTGCTGCTTCCCCTGCTCGTCCGGCTGCTGCCGACGAAATTCCAGGAATTCTTTCATTGTATTTTCCTCCTAAAATCGGAAATAATAGTACAGAAACGACCCAACCGTCCGTCCCGCCGCCATGGACGCAATCATCAGCCCAAGCCCTCTGCGCAGATCCATCCGCCTGGTAAAAATCGGCACGATATTCACGATCTCCGTCAGCGCCATGGCCCAGGTCCCCACAAAGACGCCGGAAAACAGGCCAAAGACGCCTGCCCCCACCTGCCCCAGCGGCAGTACTATCTGATACACACTAATCGCATTTCCCAGAATGGCTCCTGCGGAGACCGCGTCCTCGTACCAGAAGACATGACGGGCCGTGCGGGTCTGATCCGCGAACTCCGACACGATTCCCAATGCGATAATCAGTGCAAAGACCCCTCCCGCCACGCCAATCCCGGCACTTAGGCCCACCGCCGCCATCAGCACCTGCTTCCAGCTGCTCACGCCAGCTCCTCCTGCACCGTCCGATACACCAGCGTTCCGTCCGTCATCGGCTCCTCCTTATCCTGTGCCAGCAGATACCAGGCCACACCCGCCGTCACCAGCACCAGCAGCATCATCCACAGCCACACCCGATACTTCGTATGATTCATGGAAGCCACCTCCTTTTCAAACTCCGTTTCTGAAAATTAGTGTGCTCCCAAATAAAAAAAGTATGCGTTTTTCAACGCACACTTTTTCTGAAATTTACCTCTCTTGCAATTTCTTTCAATTGTTCCAAACACGCATCAAAAAACATTTTGTAGCCAGAGCAAAAATAATTTTCATATTCGCCACTATATGAATTCCGTTCTCTGTTTCTTTGGCATCCGCCTCTGCATATTCTGTAATATTGACACTTTCTACATTCTTCTGACACTTTTTCTGAACGTTCGATAAATTCTATCTCTTTCCGCATTCTCTCGATATCTTCTATCCGATGTTCGTTAAGGTTTCCAAGATAATATTCATCCAGCATATAGAAATCACAGGGATAAACACTGCCATCCGCTTCCACCACGGTCTGAATTCCACAGCTGCCTCTCTGGTCACATGATTCCGGCTGATATCCCATTAAAATTCCTATATAATTATCAAATTGTCGAATATATGGCTGTTTTTTCTTTTTCCAATCTTCATACCAAATCTGAAATAGTTCAATCAAAAAGCTCCCATATTGCACCGGTGTCAATGCATATGGATTTTTTCCTCTCTCTTCTCCCAACGGATCCAGACAGGCTATGTATTGCTGATAATCCCATCCTCTTGTTTGATATTCTTTATATATTTCACTGATATGCTCTGCTGTATCCTTTGTAACAACCGTTAAAATATTATAATCAACACCATACGCATCCATCAGATTTATAGATTTTAAAATTCTGTCATATGTGCCTTCGCCTTCCGTATTATGGCGATATAAGTCATGATTTTCTTTCGTTCCATCCAGCGAAAACCCAACCAAAAAATGATTTTCCTTAAAAAATTTTGCCCATTCCTCATTCAACGCATATCCGTTGGTCTGAATCGCATTACTCACATATACCCTGTTTTTGTTGTACTGTTTTTGATACTCGATTACTTTTTCAAAAAACTCCAGGCCGCGAAGTGTGGGTTCTCCTCCCTGAAAGACGTAACTTATCATTCCATCTGCGTGAAGCATTGTTTTTCGAATTACATTTTTCAAAGTACGTTCCGTCATAAATCCATAAGATTTTGTTATTCTTTTTTTTGCCTCATCGCAGTAAAAACAATAGTCACATTTCATATTGCATATACCTGACGCGGGCTTTATCAATACACTGATCGGTGGCATAGCCCCTCCTCATTCACAATTTTTACTGCGCAATCAATTCTTCCATACGACGTAGCTGTTCTAACGAGATATGTATTTTCCCATGATTAACCGATACTAACTTCTGTTCAATAAAATGTACAAGCTTTCGGTTCACAGTACGTACACTAACACCTCCAACTTCCTCTGCTATTTCCGGTCTGGTTTTCTTTACTACAAAATATTTACTGATTGTCGTCTTTTCTTTTCTGCAATAGTAAACAAAATAGTTCAAAAGCCTGATTTCTACCGGTTCTTCTTCCAATGCTCTTTTATCCTTCAATTCGCCTACCAGTATGTCTATCGCCTGCTTCAGCTGCGCTTTCATAAATTCTTCATCATTTCGAAGCATATACCAGTAATCACAATTACGTATCTCCAAAAGACGACATCTTGTTACAGCACGGACATTCGTAGAATAATTTTTCAGGCTTCCCATAACCGCTACATCACCTATGACTGCCATACGCCCGAATCTTCGCGCAACAAATGCGTTATGTCCTGAATAATACTGTACTGCTACTTTCCCCTCTAAAACAAGGTATACATACAGACAGGGTTCTCCTTCTTTTACTACATATTCTCCTGTTGACACTTGCTTTACAACTACCTCTGAATCGTTCGGAAACTGTTTGAATATCTTTTTCAGCTCTGACTGTACAGATGGCAATTCTTGACGTATGACATCACAAATTTTCATTTTTTCACATCACCTTTTCGCGTCCATGCATACGGTAACAACTGCGATAACGTATAGCTTTGTATCTCATGAATGTTTTTTACAATATAAATCGGAAGATCCGGTGAGCAAAACTGCATAAGTACCTGGCGGCATACCCCACACGGCAGGCAATAATCATCCGGTTCTTCTCCAAATTTTCCTCCTGTTACTGCAAGTGCCTTAAACGCCACAACTTGCTCACTTAACGCTTTAAATAAAGCTACTCTCTCAGCACAAATCGTCGGAGTCTGTCCGTAACATTCGATATTGCAACCTAAGAAAATTTTCCCGTCTTCCGCCATAAGCGCTGCACCTACAGCAAAATGCGAGATAGGTACAATCGCTCTTTTCTGAGCTAACAGTGCCTGTTCCGCTAACACCTTTATTTGTTGTTGCTCAATCATTTTTTTTCTCTTTCTTTATTCTATCCTTTTTAATCATAATCTTCAACGCGTCAACGCCAATTTTCACTGCGGCCGATGTATCTTCACTCATTTTCTGATCCAAGCCTGCCTGTTCTCTTTCCTGATTCCAGATAACATGAAATACAGAACCGCAACGGCAACCAAGCGCATCCGCTACTACAAATAATGCCGCGGATTCCATTTCACTGGCTTTCACATGCAGACGTTTCCAGGCTTCCCATTTTTGAAGCAGTTCATAGGAAACCGGCATTTTTTCAGGTGAGTGCTGTCCGTAAAACGCATCCTTGCATTGAACCACACCAACATGCCATTTCTTTTTTGCTGCTTCAGCAGCCTCCGTAAGCGCCACAAGGATTTCATAATTGGCCACTGCAGGATATTCGATTGGCGCATATTCCATACTCGTATGTTCGAAGCGAATCGCGCCTGATGCAATTACTATGTCTCCCGATTCCACCTCCAGGTCGATTCCTCCACACGTTCCCACCCGAATAAAAGTATCAGCACCTATATTATGTAATTCCTCCATCGCAATAGATGCTGAAGGGCCTCCAATTCCGGTAGAACATACGCTGACTTTTTCTCCAAGCAGCGTTCCTGTATATACTGTATACTCCCGGTTTTGTGAAACCAACACTGCATTGTCAAAATATTCCGCAATGGACTTACACCGTCCCGGATCACCCGGCAAAATGCAATATCGCCCCACATCTCCCTCTTTACAATGAATATGAAACTGTCTGTCTAATTTCTGCATATGCCTCTCCCCTTTCAACGCATTTTAAATGGATCCCCCGTCTCTCTCTGCCATTTTGCAAGTCGCGCCCGCATATCTTCCAAAACATTTTGAAATTCCGAGTTTTCTGCCAGATTATGTAGCTCAAATACATCTTTTTCAAGATCGTATAATTCTTCTAAATCGTCTTTCGTAATAACATATTTCCAGTTTTTATAGCGAATCACTCTTGCCATAACATCTTCCCCATAGCCATGACCCTGTGTTTCACTCATCAGATCTTCTCTCCATTTTACCGGTTTTCCGGTTACCAATGGCAATATGCTTTGCCCATCTACTTGATTTCTGGTAAATTTCATCCCTGCTGCATCTAACAAGGTCACCGGGAAATCAATTGTGCTGATTAGCTCATCTCTCACTTGTCCGGCCGGGATAACTCCTTTCCATTTCATAGCAAATGGAATTCTCAAGACTTCCTCACACATGTAAGAGCCTTTATCAAAATGCCCTCCATGGCATGCCAGACCATCCCCATGATCGGTAGTCCAGATAATTAAGGTATTTTCATCCAAGCCAAGCTCTTTTAGTTTGTTTAAAATCATTCCCCCTGCTGCATCAATCATCGTCTGATGCGCGAAGCAATATCGGATAAGGATCTCCCACTCTTCCCACGGCATAGTAGACGGCTGAATCAATATATCATTTTCACCCAGGGGGACATTGCGTTCTCTGTGATAGGTTCGCGGTTTTCCCTCTAATGTATCATCGTGATTTCCGTATTTTTCAATATGGAAATCCGGATACATATCTAAAAATTCCTGTGTCGGAAAATGTGGCTGATGCGGTCCCCAAAAATCTACCCGAAGAGAAAATGGCCGTTCATCTCCACTCTTCGCGATTTCTTCCAGCTTTTCACAGGCCATTCCTGCAAGGAAAAAACTTTCATGTGTTTCTTTTGGAGTTGTTGTAACACCTATTGCATGTTCACCACACCAATTTGCTTTACACTGATACGGTTTCCCTTCTTCCATACCATCCCAATCACCGCGATCGCTGATTCCTTTCACATAAAAACACTTGTCAATGCGGTGAACTGCTTCCGGAAGGTTGTGTTTTTTCATATATTCTTTATATTCTTTGCTCTGATATGGATTTCCGTAATCTGTATAGGAATATCCCTCGCAACCGTGTTCTCCGGCTGCTCCGGGACCTGCATGCCATTTTCCAAAATAATAATTTTGATATCCGTTTTCTGTAAGTGTATCAAGATACACTTCATGTACATATTCCGGATCTGTATAATTATGATATTGTCCATGGGTGTGTGCATACAGCCCTGTCAGCATTGTACGTCTGGTTGGCCCACAAAGCGGCGAAGCACAATACGCATTTGTAAATTTCGCCCCTTCAGATGCCAATTTTTCAAAATTAGGTCTTTTAGGACGATTTTTCTCATCCCAATCCCAATGATAATATGCCTGATGATCATTTTGAATGAATACTATATTTGGTCTTCTTTCCATTTTCCCAATCTCCTGCTTTTATTTCGTTTTTAATATTTTAACAATCCGACTTGTTCCCAATCTATCTGCGCCCAGCTTCAAAAATTTTTCCGCATCTTCCAGTGATGCTATTCCACCCGCTGCCTTTATTTTTACATTTGATCCAATATGTGCAGCAAACAGTCCAACATCTTCAAATGTAGCTCCTGCTTTTGAAAATCCTGTTGATGTTTTAATATAATCAGCGCCGGACGAAGTAACTATCTCGCACATTTTTACTTTTTCTTCTGTTGTCAACAGACAGGTCTCTACAATTACTTTTAAGATTTTGTTTCCACATAGTAGTTTCAATGCACGAATCTCATTTTCCACCCAATCATATTTTTTGTCTTTTACCCAGCCAAGATTAATTACCATATCAATCTCATCGGCACCATCCTTTAATGCTTCCTCTGTTTCAAACATTTTTGTTGCAGTTGCAGCGTATCCATTCGGAAAACCTACAACTGTACACACTGCCATTTTATCCTGGACATATTCTTTTGCCTGTTTTACATAACACGGAGGAATACACACGGATGCTGTGCCATAGTTTACTGCATCATCACAAAGCTCACGAATTTCTGCCCAAGTTGATGTCGGATTTAATAATGTGTGATCCACACACTTTGTAATTTCTTTTATATCCATTTTATTTTCTCTCCATCTCCTTCAAAAAGCTCTTTCCATCTGTTGTGTTTTTCATATCCAGCATCTCCAATATCGTCGCCCCGATATCTGCAAAGGTATCTCTGGTTCCCAGATTACAATTACTTTTCACTCTTTTTCCATATGCTAATAACGGTGTACATTCTCTGGTATGATCTGTTCCTGCATATCCAGGATCGCATCCATGATCCGCTGTAATCATCAACACATCCTCTTTCTGCATTTTGTTCAGGAAAATACCCAGCTGAATATCAAAATCACTTGCAGCCTGCGCATAGCCGTCTATATCATTTCGATGTCCATACAGCATATCAAAGTCCACTAAATTCACAAAACACAGTCCGTGAAAATCTTTCTCCATTATTTTTATAGTCTGATCCATTCCGTCCGTATTACTTTTTATGCTGTAGGTTTCGCTAATTCCCCTGCCTGCAAAAATGTCATAAATCTTTCCTACTCCGATCGTCTCCAATCCATGTTCCTGAAGCGTATTCAACATATTTTCCGGCGGTATCAGCGAGAAGTCATGCCTGTTTCTGGTTCTTTGAAAATTATCCGGTTCTGTCCCAATAAAGGGTCTTGCTATCACCCTTCCTACCCCATGCTCTCCATGAAGTAAACTTCGTGCGATTCTGCAATACTCATACAATTCTTCTACCGGAACAATCTCTTCATGCGCTGCTATCTGAAAAACACTGTCTGCGGATGTATATACAATCAATGCTCCCGTCCGCATATGCTCTTTTCCGTATTTTTTTATAACCTCCGATCCGGAATAAGGTTGATTGCACAGAACCTTTCTGCCTGTTCTTTTTTCAAATTCACAGATAATCTCATCCGGAAATCCCTTTGGATAAGTCGGCATTGGTTTTTTTGAAATATGGCCTGCTATTTCCCAGTGTCCAATTGTCGTATCCTTCCCTTTGGATGCCTCCTGCATCCTCCCAAAGGCTCCCTGTGGAACTACCAGACTGTCCGCGCCTCCCACACCGTCTATATGAAACAATCCAAGCCGTTCCATATTTGGTGTGTAATAATTCCGGGAGCGCCGGATTGTCCCCAGAGTATCGCTCCCTTCATCATTGAATTTATCTGCGTCCCGTGCATGTCCAATTCCAAAACTATCCAGTACAATTAAAAATACTCTTTTCGTTTCCATTACCTTTCCTCTGCTGATTTATCTGCTTTGTACAAATCTCGTGTAAGGCTTTCCTGATGCTTTGGGTTTTCCTGATACCTCTTCGTTCTGTCTTACCCGCTTAATCGAAGTATAAACCATGATTAATACACAGGCGATATAAGGTATCATCTGAACAAACTCCGTGGGAATCGGATTCGATGGCTGTGTCTGAAGATATACCTGCAAGGCACTGAAAAAGCCAAAAAACATGGATGCTCCAAATGCTCCCAGTGGTGTCCAGTTGCCCATAATCACTGCAGCCATAGCTAAATAGCCTCTTCCGGCCACCATTCCTTCCTGAAACAGATTCATCTGGCCAATAGAAAGAGTGGCTCCTCCGAGTCCGCCTAAGACTCCGGATAAAAGCACACACAGATATCTCACTCTATTTACTGAAATTCCTGCTGTCTCTGCTGCTTTCGGATGTTCTCCTACCATCGTAATATGCAATCCAAAGGTTGTTTTTTTGAAAACAAATATCAATATCAGCAATACAATAACTGATATATATACCAAAGGTGAAAGCGTGGAAAGTACACCTCCTACCACTGGAATTTTCTCCAAAAGTGGAAAACTGGACATATTTTTCACCTGCGCTGTAGTTCCCTGCTGCCCGAAAATTGCTTTTGTAGCAATTCCACTGAAACCAGTAGCCAGGAGAATCAAGGCCATGGAGCTTACGGACTGATTTCCGCCACATGTAATACATACAACCGCATGCACTGCCGAAATGGCAATACCAATTAAAATAGCAAATAAAACTCCTATCCATGGGCTGCCGCTTATATAAGCCCCCGCAACTGCTGCAAATGCGCTGGCCGTCATGATGCCCTCAAGACCAATATTAATAACACCGGCTCTTTCTGATACCACTCCACCCATAGCAGTATACGCAATGGATGTTCCACTTCTTAAGGTGGAAGTTAATAAATAAATCAACAAAACTGTCATTATTTCTTACCTCCCCTTTTCTTTCCCAAACCCTTTTTTATGTAATAACGAAATACATATTCCGCACACAGGAACACAATAATCAGTCCCTGTATCATATCTACCATATTTTTTGAAACGCCGGCGCTTGTTTGCATAAGCATGGAACCCGTTCTCATTGACGCAAGCAATAACGCTGAAAAGATAATTAAAACAGGATTATTGTGCGCTATCAGCGCAACCGGAATTCCATTAAACCCATACCCACTCGAAGCGCCTACCACAACCTTTCCAAGTGTCCCCGTTACTTCAATGCCTCCTGCTAAACCCGCCAGACCTCCACTGATAATCAAGGCCAGAAACGCATTTTTATCAACACTGATTCCTGCCCATTTGGACGCTGTCGGATTGATACCCACTGCTTTCATTTCGTATCCACTCGTTGTATGCCGCAGTATAAAATAAATGATAAATACAGCTATAATCGCCAAAATATATCCCATATTTAAAACGTTCGGTGAACTAAGTAATCTAGGAAGCATAGCCGTTTCCTGCAATGGATTTGTCGCTGTTGCCGCACCACTGGCTTTTAATGGATTCAAGACCATATACTGCACAAAATAATCCGCAATATAATTGAACATGATTGTGCCAATAACTACATCCACCTGAAATTTCTGTTTTAAAAACGCCGGAATAAACGCCCAGATCATTCCACCCAAAAGTGCTGCCAGAAGCGTAACTGGAATATGTAAAACCGCAGGTAAAAATCTGATATAAATTCCCGCGATTCCTGCAAAAAGCGCTCCCATTAAAAGCTGTCCTTCTGCCCCGATATTAAAGACACCACATTTAAATGCAATTGCCACAGCCAGGCCCGTAAACATAATGGGAACAGATTTTGTCAGAGTCGCTGTAAATACGGCCATATTTCCAAATGCTCCCTTTAAAAGAGCACCATATGCCTTGAATGGATCATATCCAAAAAGCACCATAACAATTCCGCCTACCAGGATTGCCAGTAAGATTGCTAAAAATGTAATAAATATTTCAAGCAGGATTTCATTCAACTTCTCCCGATTCAGCTTCATGTTGTTTCTCCTCCTTTGTTTTTTCTGCCAGGCCAAGCATCATCGCTCCAATTTCTTCACGTGTTGTGTGATTTGCATCCACAGTTCCTACTATTTTTCCTTTGTGAAGAACCATAATTCTGTCACTAATCGCCAGGATTTCATCCAGTTCAAAAGAAATTAAAAGAACCGCCTTCCCCTGATTTCTCTGCGCATACAAAGCCTGATGTACAAATTCTTCTGCTCCCACATCCAATCCTCTTGTCGGCTGCACTGCAATTAACAAATCCGGATTTGCTGTCACCTCTCTGGCAATGATAATTTTCTGTTGATTTCCGCCTGACAAAGTAGATGCTGCCACATTGACTCCCGGACATCGAATATCAAACTTCTCTTTCAATTTTAATCCGTTTTCATGTATCTTTTTGTGATCTGCTATAAACCTTCCCTTTTTATATATTGGCAAGTGATGATGACCCAGGATCAGGTTATCCTCGATGGAATAATCGAGAACTAACCCCTCCAGGTGCCGATCTTCCGGGATACAGGCAATCCCCGCATCCTTACGTTTCCGGACAGATTCCTGTGAAATATCTTTTCCATGATATTTTACTTTTCCGCTTGTGGGTTTTAACAATCCACATATCACTTCCACCAATTCATGTTGGCCGTTTCCATCGATTCCGGCAACTCCAAGAACTTCTCCTCCCTTTACGGAAAAGCTGATTTGATTTAATTTTTTGAGTTCTCCTTTTCCGGCATATTCCACATTCTCCAGTTCAAGGATTTTATCACCATTTAACACAGGTCTTTCTTTTCGATTCAGGTTGACTGTTCTTCCAACCATCATCCTTGTAATTTCTTCCGCATTGGTTTCACTTACTTTCTTGGTTCCTACTACCTTTCCCAGGCGAATTACCGTAATTTTATCTGAAACCCGAAAAACCTCTGCTAATTTATGACTAATGAAAAGTATGGTTTTTCCGTTTTTTTTCAATTTTAAAAGAATTTCACAAAATTCATCTATTTCCTGTGGTGTCAGTACCGCTGTTGGCTCATCAAAAATCAAAATTTCTGCTTTTCTATATAACACCTTTAAAATTTCCACTTTTTGTTGTTCTGTAACTGTTAAATTAGCTACCTTTTGTTCCGGATCAATCCGTAATCCATACATATCTGATAATTTTTTTATATCAGCTGTTGCTTTTTTTCTGTCGATCACAAACGCTTTTCCTGGCTCCTGGCCGGCAATAATATTTTCTGTTACCGTAAGTTTGGGCACCAACATAAAATGCTGATGGACCATTCCAATTCCGCATTTTATACTATCCTTTGAACTCTGAAATTCAACGCGTTTTCCATTTATATAAATATTTCCTTCTGTTGGTCGATATAATCCAAAAAGGATATTCATCAGCGTTGATTTCCCTGCTCCATTCTCACCTGCAAGCGTATGTATTTCTCCTTTTTCTACATTGATATCAATATGATCGTTTGCAGTAACTCCAGGAAACCTCTTTGTAATACCCTCAAGCTGGATAATATATGACATCGTACCTCCTCCTTTTCGTTTACCAAGAAAATCTTTTGTTATAAATCATGATGGGAAACTGCAAACGCAACTTCCCATCCATTTCATCCTTACTCTTTTTCGTATCTATAATCAAAAGAATTATACGCTTCTTCTGTTCCTGGCACGACTAACTCACCATTGATAATTTTTTCTTTCAGTTCTTCAATAATTGCTTTGTTCTCATCGTCAACTAATGCCAACAGTTCCGGATTATCTGTAAACATCAGTTTCACTCCGCCTTCTTTTAATCCGAGGCTGGAAATATCTGTGTTAAATTCTCCGTTTTCCATTCCTTCGCGAAGCATTGACACAATGGCTTCATCAATCGGCTTCACTACAGACGCCAATATTTTTTCATAGCTCTTGTCAAACTGTCCATTTGCCGCGCCGAAACAATATTTTCCATCTCCGGCCTCTTCAGCTGCCTGAAATACGCCTAAATTACAGGCTCCTGCATAGCACCCCACATAATCACATCCCTGAGAATACATTGCATTCGCATGCTCATAGCCAATATTGGTATCTGCATAACTGTTTGTAAAAGTAATCATAACATCGCAATCCGGATTTACACTCTTTGCTCCTGCAAGATAACCATACTGATACCGAAGCTGAATGGGATCTGTTACCGCCAAAACTGCACCTATTTTATTGCTCTCTGTCAACAGGCCTCCCAATGCACCTGCTAAAAATGCCGCTTCATTTTCACGATATTCAAATGAAATAACATTATCAGGTGCATCCTGCAAATATTCTCCCAGATATAAGAAATATACATCCGGATATTCCGCAGCTACTTCCAACATGCCATCACAATACTCTGCGGTAGTTGCTACTACAAAATTTACACCTTGCTGAATCAACGTTCTAAATCCATTTGCGGTTTCTGTCACATCCGCTATTTCCAATTCATAATGAGGAATCTCCAATTCCTCTTCTGCTTTAACAAGTCCCGCCAATACATCATCCGAAAAACTCTGGGTTCCAAATGAATACGCAATCATTCCCGTAACAATTTCCGCATTGTTCGCTTCTGTGCTACTTTCTGCCTCCACTGCATCCTTTTTCCCACCACAAGCTGCCAATGACATTACCATTGCAATACATAACAAAAAACTAACAACTCTTTTCATACTTCCTCCTGTAAAATTTCTTCTTAGATATCGCCTACTTTATTTTTCCTTTCAATTATATTTTTTGTTTTCTTCTCCCTCTCCTCCTTTACATCTGATGTTTTTCTCTGTCCTTTTGTTGATATAAATATAGCACATATCCTTTTTTTAAAAAAGGCCACGTGTCCTATTTTGGTCCTTTTTTATATTTTCATTGTCTATATTCGATTTTTCTTGTTATTTTCACAATACTACTTTTGTTTTCAGTTCATTTTCATTGTCATATTGTCCTATTTCTTTTATATAAGTTTTTATAAAAACAAGACGGCCATTTACCATTTTCGATAAATGACCGTCTTATTCTTTCTTTTTCTTAGATACTCGTATTTCGGAACCGCGCCAGGAACTCCTTCGTCTTATCGCTCTTCGGCGCCCCGAAGATCTGCTCCGGCGTGCCCTCTTCCTCGATAACGCCCTCGGACATGTAAATCACATGGGTGGACACATCCCGCGCGAAAGCCATCTCATGGGTCACCACCAGCATGGTCAGCCCCTGCTTCGCCAGATCCTCCATGACGCTTAAGACCTCGCCCACCATCTGGGGGTCCAGCGCGGAAGTCGGCTCGTCAAAGAGCAGCACCTCCGGCTCCATGGACAGGGCCCGGGCGATGGCCACACGCTGCTTCTGGCCGCCGGACAGTTGCCGGGGCTTGGCATTCATAAAAGGCTCCATACCTACCTGTCGGAGATACCGGATCGCACTCTCCCGGGCCTCCTCCGGCTTCTTCTTCGCCACCTTCACCTGGCCGACGATACAGTTCTCCAGCACCGTCATATTATTAAACAGGTTGAAATTCTGGAACACCATACCCACCTTGGCACGATAAGCCGGCACATTGACCTTCGGATCCGTGATATCCTGTCCGTGAAACAGAATCGCGCCTCCGCCCGGTTCTTCCAGAAGATTGATGCAGCGGAGCATGGTAGACTTACCGGAACCGGAAGCGCCGATAATGGACACCACGTCGCCTTTTCGCACCTCAAAATCAATATCATTCAAAACCGCATGATTTCCAAAGCTTTTCTGCAGATGGGAAACCTTCAGAATCAGTTCTTTCTCACTCATTATCCGCGTCTCCCTTCCCCGTCATTTTCCCGGATGGTACGAAGCTGGTTGCCGATATCCATGGTATCCACCAGCTCATAATTGGCGTCGCCGTCCATCTTCTTCTCAACCAGAAGTAAAAGCCTCGAGGTCACCAGCGTCATGGTCAGATAAATGGCCATTACAATGGTCGCCGACTCAAAATAAGTATACAGCGCACCCGCCACACTCTTATGTACAAAGAACAGATCCACGATACTGATGACAGACAACACCGACGTATCCTTGATGTTGATGATCAGGTTGTTGCCGATCTGCGGCATAATATTCCGGATGGCTTGGGGCAGGATGACATTTTTCATGGCCTGCACATGGGTCATGCCGATGGCCTTGGCGCCCTCCATCTGACCGGGATCCACGGAAATGATTCCGCCCCGGACCGATTCCGCCATATAGGCTCCTGTGTTAATGGATACCACCAGGAACGCGGCGGACCACATTCCCAGCTGAATCTGAAACATCTGTGACAGACCGTAATAGATAAAAACTGCCTGTACAATCATAGGCGTACCGCGGAACAGCTCCACGTAGGCTCTCAAAATGATTTTGATCACCTGAAGCAGCCCCCGCTTCGCCGCGCTGTCACGCTTCTTATCCACCGGAATGGTCTGCACCACGCCCACCACAAAGCCAATCAGACAGCCGATGGCTGTGGATACCAGCGCGATTGCCAGCGTCGTTCCGGCTCCCTTCAGATAAGAAACGCCGTAGCGCTGGAGCAGATATAGGATTCTCTCCAGGAAATTCATATTTGATATGGACATCTTATGTTCACAGCTCCCTTTTATTTTCCTAAAAATGTAACTGTTTCATACGCTCACAGTTACCCCAAACTTTTCTCTGTAAATTTCGCGAAAGGGCGTATCTACGCCCTTTCAATTTTTCCATATTTTTACTCAGACAGCGGTTGTACAGAAATTGCCTCATCCATCATGCTGTTGAAGTCATCTACCGTCATGGTAGCCAGTACGCTGTTAATGCCGTCCAGAAGCTCGGTATTGCCCTTCTGTACGGAGATTCCGATGTTGATCTCCTCGTCAGAAACCGCGAAATCATCGTCTGTATCTGTGAAGTCCAGAAGCTTCAGATCCGGGTAAGCTACGCAGGCTGCCTTTGCGGTCGGCATGTCGGTTACGACCAGATCGGTACGTCCGCTCTCCAGAGCTACCAGCATAGCCGGTGCAGATTCCTGTGCAGGCTGGATGTTCGCGTCCTTGAGCTGCGGCAGGCACACATCATACCAGATAGTTCCCAGCTGGGAAGTACAGGTAGCGCCCTCGAAATCAGAAATACCCTTAGCATCTGCCAGCGGCCCGTCGGCCTTTACCAGGCCGACTACAGATGCATAGTAGTACGGGGTAGAGAAATCTACCATTTCCAGACGGTCAGATGTAATGGACTGGCCTGCGATCACGCAGTCTACCGTTCCGGACTGAACAGCCGGTACCAGGGAATCCCAGTCAAGCTTTACGATCTGCAGCTCATAGCCAAGCTCGTCCGCAATCTTCTTTGCCATCATGACATCGTAACCATATGCGTAATCGGAACTGTCGTTAATGGGAACGGCTCCGTTGGAATCATCCGGCTGGGTCCAGTTGTAGGGCGCGTAGCCGCACTCCATGGCTACCTTCAGGACCTTCTTCTCTCCTGTGGTATCTGCGGAAGCTGTCTCCTCAGCAGCTTCTGCCTTGGTGTCTGCTGCCGCGGGTTCCTCTGCCTTGGAACCGCAGGCGGTCAGGGATACAGCCAGTACAGCGGCTGCGGTCAGTGCGAATAATCTGTTTTTCATAATATGCTCCTCCTTGAATAAAAAAAAGAGTTCCAGAAAGATAGATCCTTACCTTTCTGAAACTCCGTTGTTTCTGGGGACATTATAGCCCGTCAAATGGCAGATTTCAAGTTTTTTTTACGGTTTTTTGCGATTTTTCCATATTTTTCTCTATCCGGCCCGCTTTTTCAGGGCCGTAAGAATCTTTTTTTCCAGTCTGGACACTTGCACCTGGGTCATCCCCAGCTCCCCTGCCACCTGGGCCTGAGTCTTATCACAAAAGAACCGGAGCACAATCAGCCGCCGCTCCTTCGGCTCCAGCGTGTCCAGAAGCTGGCGGACCAGCATCCGCGTGAGTATCGCTTCCTGCTCGTCCTTTTTCTCCTCCACCCGATCCATGAGGCTCACGCCCTCGCCATCGCCCTGATAAATAATTTTGTGCAGGGATTCCACCTCACTGCAGCTGTCATAGGCCTGGGCCAGCTCCTCCGGCTCCACTCTGAGCCTGGCTGCCAGCTCCTCAAGCCCCGGCTCCCCGCCCTGCTCCATCAGAAGCTCTTCCCGAAGTCTTGCGGCCCTCACAGCCAGCTCCTTTAAGGAGCGGCTCACCTTAATGATACTGTCATCCCGGAGAAACCGCCTGATTTCCCCGGCTATCATCGGTACCGCATAGGTAGAGAACCGGACCTCATAGCTCAGATCAAAGCGCTCGATAGCCTTCATCAGACCGATAGCCCCGATCTGGGTCAAATCCTCGGCCTCCGCTCCTCTCCCCAGAAAACGACGGACCACATGGTGGACAAGTCCCATATTTTCCTGTATCAGTGTCTCTCTTGCCTCTTTATCTCCGTCCTGTGATCTGCGAATCAACTCAGCGGTGCGATCCATGGGTCAGTCCTTTCCTCTGCCGATTCGCTTCCGCAGGGTCACGCAGGTGCCTTTTCCCGGCTCCGACTCCACCAGTACTTCATCCATGAAGGCCTCCATAAAGAGGAAGCCCATACCGGATCGCTCAAGCTCCGGCCTGGATGTATACAAAGGTTCCATGGCCTGTCCGATATCCGCGATGCCCACACCCTCGTCCCGCACCCGCAGGGTCAGTAAGTCTCCTTCCAACTCCCCTTCGATAGTAATCGTATGTACCTCCCCCTGATAACCGTGGATGATAGCGTTGGTCACGGCCTCGGAGACCGCCGTCTTCACATCGGCCACCTCTTCTACACTGGGGTTCAGCCGGGCCAGAAAGGCCGCCACAGTCACCCGGGCAAAGGCCTCGTTGGCAGAAATACTGTCAAATTCTACCTTCATTCGATTTGTCATCACTTTGCACCTCCTCGCATTTCTTCCACCGGAATCAGTTTTCTGACCCCGGACAGCACCAGAATCCGCTCTACCCGCTGTCCTACCCGCACAGCCCGCACGGTTCCGCCCAGGGCCTGCATCATTTTATAGCGGCCCATCAGCATGCCGATACCAGAGCTGTCGCAGAATTCCGTTTCCGAGAAGTCAAAGACGATTTCCCTCACATCCTTTGCCTGCACCAACTCGTCAGCCCTGCGGCAGATGGCGTCGGCGCTGTGGTGATCAAGCTCCATGGGCACCCGGATATACAGGGTCCGTTTTTCCAGCTTCATTCTCTCTTTTCCCATATTTTTACTCCTTTCTATGGAAAATGGGCCGCCCCTGCCAGGCCTTTTCCCGTAAGACAACAAAAAGGACACAGGAACCGACATTTCTGTCAATTCCTATGTCCCTAACTTCAGGGTTTATCATCTGTATCATGTTCTCACGGCTTCAGCAGCGAGTGCTTCAGCCTATAATTTACATTTTGCGTGTCGCTACTGCTGCGCCGCCTGATCCTGCGCGGCCGTATCCGCTGCCGGATTCTGCGTCGTGGCCTGTGTCTGCGTCGTACTCTGCGTCTGCACCTGACCGCCCAGCCGCGCGATAGCGCTGGTACAATACTTCGCTCTGGATGTTCCGGGGTAATTATCCAGGAACTTCTGGAACATGGCAATGGCCTCGTCATTCTGCTGCAAAGCCTCGTAAGAACGCGCCAGATAGTAAACGGCATAACCGTTGTCGTATTTCTCATCCATGGCCACCACCTGAACCAGGTTGGTCACCGCTTCCTCATAGTTCTTTGCGTCGTAAGCCGCAGCGCCCGCGTCATACAGATTCTTCACATCGTCCGCATGGAGCGTTCCATACATCTGATTATAGATGGCTTTGGCATTATCCGACAGTTCATCTGCTTTGACGCTATCCAGGGCCGTGGTGGCGGTATCCGTATCGCCGACCTGGAAGCTGGTATACGCGTCAATCAGCATCTCATAGCTGCCGCCGGGGGCTTCCGCCGCGCTCTCCGAGCTGTCGGCTCCCGTGCCGTTCAGTTCGTCTAACTGACTCTGCAGATTATTGATCTCCGTCTGCTTCGCCGTAATCTGATCGCTGTATTCCCGGATCTGCGCCGCAGTCTGGTTACGCACGGATTTCACCTTGGCCGGAACCGCCAGAAACCACATCAGCGCCACGCCCACCACCAGTCCGATGAAAATATTCAGCACCACATTAACGCCTGTATTCTCTTTATATCCTGTCGGCATGATAATGGTCTCATTGCCGCTGGTATATGAGATAATGTCCGGATCTTTACTCTTATTTCCCTTACTCTCTTTCTGTCCCTCGGCTTTTTGTCCGCGGCTTGCGGACTTTCCGACCAGAGTCTCCAGCTCCGCCTGATAATACAGGGAGATATTATCGGTCCTGTCGATGGCCAGCGCCCGTCGAAGCTCCCGTCCTGCCCGCTCGTACTCCTCCGTCTTAATATAAAGGAGCGCCAGCAGCTGATGCGCTTTCACCAGATTCGGATTCAGGGAAAGCACCTTCTTCAACTGGATAACCGCCAGATCCTCACTGCCCTGCTGGCAGTACAGCAGAGACTGATTGTATTTCTTGATAGTCTGGTTAATAGTCTCTAACCGAGCCTGGTTCTCCTGAATTGCCTGAATATACTCGTCAGCGATATTCTTCTCCGGTTCCAGGTTCTTGCTGATAATCCACTCGGTCAGGGCGGATACCACCTCGCCCACCTCATAGTAAATCAGTCCCAGCAGATTTCTTGCCGGTATATTATGCTTATTCAGCTCCAGACTGTAACGTAAATCCTCTGCCGCCGCCGACAGGCTCCGCGCCTTCGCCTTTTCCAGTCCCCTATTGTAATAGGTGTTGGACAGCCGGATAATTTTCTCGTATACATGGATCTCTGTTCCGCAGGAGCTGCAGTATCCCGGATCCGTAAGTGTCGCTCCACATTTCACACAGCGCATAGCTTTCTCCTCCGATATCCGCGAGCCTAGCTCTGGCGGCGTCCGCCTTTCATCTCTTTCAGCATCTCGTCAAGCAGGTCCGACATGTCCTTCGGCTTGTTCCTGTATACATTATCCTCCACCTGCTCCACTTCCAGGCTCGGATGAAATTTCTTCAGTTCTTCCTCAAAATCAATCATTTGCCGTCCTCCTTGTCCCGTAATATCTTCTTTATGCTTCCTACCAGATACAGGGATCCGACACAGAATAAGATGCCGTCGCCCTTTTCTCTTAATGCCTCTTCAAACGCTTCCTTTACATCCGGAATCGCCTTAATCTCTTTCTGTCCGAACTTCTCAAAGAGTCCTTTAGGCTCCTTCACATTCACGCTGCGATAACCGCCGACCTCAGTCACGATAACACGTTCCAAACGCAGCTCTCTGCAAATGGTCTCGATCATATGACGATAGTCTTTGTCCCCCACCGCTGCGAATAAAAGCGTCACCGGGAAGTCCTTTTCCAGACGTTTTGCAGTCTTTACAAACTCCTCCACGCCTGCTTCATTGTGCCCGCCGTCGATGATAACGCCCGGCAGCACCGTCTCCATTCTGCCCTGCCAGCGCATCTCGGAGATACCCTTGCGGATAATCCCGTCTGTGAACGTGTCACCGCCCTCCATCACACGAATGGCTGTCACAGCTTCCGCAGCATTCTTCATCTGATATTCCGCCACGCTGGTAATCGACAGACTGATACCATCATAATACCCACAATCTATAGAAAAATCAATGCTTTTCTCGGTCGCACCCAAAATCTTATACATATCCGGACGAATACCATAGACCGGCGCATGCATTTCCTTTGCCCTGGCCAGAATCACCTCTTCCGCTTCCTTACAGGACGCGTCATAGACTACCGGAACACCCTCTTTGATAATGCCTGCTTTCTCACCTGCAATGGCCGCCACCGTATGACCCAGATACTCGGTGTGATCGAGGCTGATAGATGTCAGCACTGTGACCAGCGGATGGGCAATGGAATTGGTAGCGTCCAGACGTCCGCCCAGGCCCGTCTCCAACACCAGATACTCTACGCCTGCCTCCCTGAAAATGACCATGCCAATCAAAAACAGCAATTCGAAATAGGTCGGATGTGGATAGCCCTCCTCTTTCATTTCATTGACGCAGTCCATGACCTTCTGAAAGGCCATAAGAAATGCCTCGTCCGACACCTGCTTCTCATCGATGACAAAGCGCTCATTGATGTCTACCAGATGGGGGGAAGTAAAAAGACCCGTGCTTTTGCCCGCCGCATGGAGGATGGAGGCCAGGAAAGAGCATACGGAGCCCTTTCCGTTGGTGCCCGCCACATGCAGGATCTTCATACTGTCTTCCGGACTCCCAAGCCTTTTTAAAAAGGCCCGGGTGTGATCCAGTGAATTTTTCTTTGTGAATTTGGGTGTTTCCTCAATATAATCTACAGCTTCCTGATACGTCATCATTGTGCAGCTCCTGTCCCTTCTGCTTCGCTGTCTGCCGGCGCAGTGCCGGTGGTTTCTTCGCTTCCTGTATCTGTGGTTCCGTCAGTTTCTTCCATGTCGGTGGTATCGCCGCTCTCATTGGTTTCCCCCGTCTCTTCCTCCGCCACCGGAGCCACATACATCATCGTATTGCCTTCGCTCAAGACGCGCTTTGCCTTACCCGGAGCCAGCTGCTTTACCGACACCAGCGCGTCCTCGGTCAGCTTGACCTTCTTCACCTGCAATACATGATTGCTGATAAACTTGGTATTCTGCCACTCGTCGTTGATGTAGATCTTGCTTGCCGTCGTAAAATTACTGCCGAATACATACACCTTATTTTCATCCGGCAGAGAAATCACACGCGTAATCTCCGGCTGATGGATGCCCATCTGCATATCAATGGTCTCGAAAGGCGTGGTGCCGTCGTCACCGTAAGCATATTTCTTGCCATACAGCAGGTCATACTGCAAAAGCTCCATATCCTGTAAGTACCATTTCGTCTTACGGCGGTTCTGGTGGTACTGCATCATGGTTCCGGTATGGATGTTTACCTTATCGAGAACCTCCGCTGCTATCTGGTAAGAGCAGAGGGTCTGATCCACCTTCTCCAGTCCCATATTGTCCACGATCACATAGCTGGTGTCGAAGAGGTAACGGTTCGTCACGTCCTCCACCGTCAGTCCCAGAGTCGGCAGATGGTCGCCGTACATAACAAGCACGTATTTCTCACCGAAATTATCCAGTGCGTCAATCAGATCCGCTACGAACTGATCCATCTCATGGAGCTGGTTTACATAATACTCCCACTGATTGTTCTTCTCTTCGGTGGCCGCGCCGGTCACCTTGATGGCCGGATCCTCCAGCACCTTCTCTGTGGGATACTCGCCGTGTCCCTGTACGGAAATGGTGTAAATAAAGTCCTGACGGGCCGTGGATTTCAGGTTGTCCAGAATCTGATCCACCAGAATCTCGTCCTTCAGCCAGCCGTTGGCTGTGGTATTGGACACATCCATATACTCTTTGGACGTATAAGTATCAAAGCCCAGGTTTTTAAATACATCGGCACGGCTGTAGAAGGTCGCCTTATTGTTGTGGATCGCATGGGTTGCGTAACCGATGCTCCGCAGGTCATAAGCCACACTCTCACAGGTAGTCTTCTTCAGGATTGTCTTGTAGGGATACTCGCCCGGTCCGAAATACCGCAGGTTCATGCCGGTGATGGACTCAAACTCTGTATTGGCCGTTCCGGCTCCCACAGAAGGCACCTTATAGGCGCCGGAGGAATATTCCTCCATCAGCCGATGGAAATTCGGAATGGGATCCTCGGAAAACTCCAGCCATTCTACGGTAGTCGGATCGAAGAAGGTCTCCAGCTGCAGCATCAGGATATTGGGCTTCTCTGTATCATTGTCCTCACTGAGAGCCGCCTGCTTATCCTCCTCCACAATCTTGTCAATGGTATCCTTGGAATAATCATAGGGCTCGCTCATACCGGTGGCCAGAAGGCTGCAGAAAAAGCAGTAGGGCAGGCCGTAATCCTGGTAAGCAAACGCAATATTTCCAAAATAGGTGGACAGGACACGTTGCTCCAGACAGAGCTTCGTGCTTCCCGCAAAGAGCACCGGCACGATAATCACGCCTGCAATGCTTAAAGGCCATTTTATCTTTTTCTGATATTTCGGCGCGTACTTCCACAGGAGTACCAGCGCCGTCACTCCCAGAAGCACACCGCCCACCTGGGTAATCAGCTTCATCGGCGACATATACAGACCTACCACGTCCAGCGCGTCGGTAATCAGATGCAGATCCTGTCCGGTAAACGGCGTGACACGGCTGTTTAGTATCGTTCCGTTCATATAGCCCAGGTATATCCAGAAGGCCGTAATCAGAAGACGCACAAAAATACGTCTCCGGAACAGATACACCAGCATAAAGGTCATGAAAATCATAAAGGTATTATAGGCAAATACCTTCGGACTTCCTGTCATAAAATTCCATGCTTCCAGTGCGGAATGGCGAGACATGGCTTCCATAATGAAATAGATTCCTGCCGACATAACCGCATGAAGCACCAGGGAAAACCGGTTAGCGATAGCTACCGGCTTTTCCATCCGACTGCTGCACCCCTCACTCCACTTTTTCAGGACAGCCGCGCAGCGCCCGATGAATCGCTTCACCACTGCGCCGCAGGCCTTAACCTTTTGTAAAAACTTTTTCATAAATTCCTCTCTATTCTTATTTCACAAGCGCTGCGAGATGTTCTTTCACCTGATTCATCATCTGGGTGTACTTCTCCAGCTTCTCTTTCTCCTCGTCAATCTTGCTCTTGGGAGCCTTGCTGATAAACTTCTCATTGCTCAGCATACCGTTCACACGGGCCAGCTCCTTCGTCAGACGCTCCTCCTCTTTCTTCAGACGCTCAATCTCTTTTTCCAGATCTACCAGCTCCGCAAAGGGCATATAAACGGCTGCGTCCGGAATCAGCGCGGAAACCGCATCCTCACCGATACCGCTCTTATCCTCCTGAACTGTTACCTGGCTTGCATAGCTTAAGGTACCGAAGAAGGCCTTGCTGCCCTCGAATACCTCCCGCACCTGCGGCTTCTCGGATACTACGATCACGTGAGCCTTCTTGCTGGGCGGTACATTCATGGAAGAACGCACGTTACGGATAGAACGGACAGCCTCTTTGATAAGCTCCACTTCCGCCTCTTCCTTCTGGAAGCTCCACTCAGCCTTGAACTCCGGCCATGCGGAAATCATGATGGATTCCTCGCCGGTCAGGTTCCGGTATATCTCCTCGGTGATGAAGGGCATATAGGGATGCAGAAGCTTCAGGGCGTTGGTCAGTACGGTCTTCAGCGTCCACAGGGCTGCCGCCTTGGTCTGATCCTCTTCATTATAGAGACGGGGCTTCACCATCTCGATGTACCAGTCGCAGAACTCCTCCCAGATGAAGTCGTAGAGCTTCTGGACCGCGATACCCAGCTCAAATTTATCCATATTGGCCGTCACGTCCTGTGCCAGGGTGTTCACCTTGGACAGAATCCACTTGTCCGCGCCGGTGAGCTGTGTGAGATCCATTTCTTCTCCGCTGAGTTCTGCCGCAGACTGCTCATTTTCCTTCAGAGCAGGCATGTTCATCATAATGAAACGGGAAGCGTTCCAGATCTTGTTGGCAAAGTTACGGCTGGCCTCCACACGCTCCATATAGAAACGCATGTCGTTGCCGGGCGCGTTGCCGGTAACCAGGGTGAAACGCAGGGCGTCTGCGCCATACTGATCAATGATCTCCAGCGGATCGATACCATTTCCCAGAGACTTACTCATCTTCCGTCCCAGGGAATCCCGCACCAGTCCGTGAATCAGTACATGATGGAACGGACACTTTCCGGTCTGCTCATAGCCTGAGAATACCATACGGATTACCCAGAAGAAGATGATATCGTATCCGGTTACCAGTACGTCGGTTGGATAGAAGTAGTCCAGATCCTCCGTGTTCTCCGGCCAGCCCAGGGTAGAGAAGGGCCACAGCGCAGAGGAGAACCAGGTATCCAGGGTATCCGGATCCTGTGTGAAATGGGTTCCGCCGCACTTGGGGCAGACGGACGGCATCTCACGGTCTACCACGATCTCACCGCAGTCGTCGCAGTAGTAAGCCGGAATCCGGTGTCCCCACCAGAGCTGACGGGAAATACACCAGTCGCGGATATTCTCCAGCCAGTGCAGATACGTCTTGTCGAAGCGCTCCGGCACAAAGGTCAGATCTCCGTTTTTAACAGCCTCGATAGCCGGCTTTGCCATCTCCTCCATCTTTACGAACCACTGCTGCTTGATCATGGGCTCTACAGTAGTGCCGCAGCGATCATGGGTTCCTACATTGTGAACATGGTCTGCCACCTTCACAAGAAGTCCCTGCTCCTTCAGTTCCTCTACCATGACCTTGCGGGCCTCGTAGCGATCCATGCCTGCGTACTTGCCGCCGTTCTCATTGATGGTTGCGTCGTCGTTCAGAATATTGATCTCCGGCAGGTTATGACGCTTTCCTACCTCAAAATCGTTGGGGTCGTGTGCCGGGGTAATCTTTACTACGCCGGTACCAAACTCCTTATCTACATAAGCGTCTGCGATAACTGGAATTTCACGGCCTACCAGAGGCAGGATCACGGTCTTACCTACAATATCCTGATACCGCTCGTCATCCGGGTTTACAGCCAGGGCGCTGTCGCCAAGCAGGGTTTCCGGTCTGGTGGTAGCGATCTCTACAAACTTGTCGCTGCCCTTGATCGGGTAATTGATGTGCCAGAAATGACCTGCCTGCTCCTCATGCTCTACCTCTGCGTCAGAGATAGAGGTCTTGCAGACCGGACACCAGTTAATAATACGGGAGCCCTTATAGATATAGCCCTTCTTATGCAGACGCAGGAATACCTCCTGTACAGCCTTGGAGCAGCCCTCGTCCATGGTGAAGCGCTCTCTGTCCCAGTCGCAGGAGGAGCCAATCTTCTTCAGCTGATCTACGATGGTGCGGCCATACTCTTCCCGCCACTCCCAGGTTCTCTTTAAGAAGCCCTCGCGGCCCAGCTCATTCTTATCGATACCTTCTGACTTCAGCTGGTTGATGACCTTAACCTCTGTGGAAATGGAAGCATGGTCGGTTCCCGGAATCCACAACGCATTGTAGCCCTGCATTCTCTTGTAACGGATCAGGATATCCTGCAGGGTATTGTCCAGTGCGTGTCCCATGTGCAGCTTTCCTGTGATATTGGGAGGCGGCATAACAATCGTGAACGGTTTTTTACTCCGATCCACTTCTGCATGGAAATACTTTTTCTCCAGCCACTCTCCGTAAATACGATCCTCCATCGCCTTTGGATCATAGGTCTTTGCCAACTCTTTCATTCTGTTCCTCCTTTGATTTCCTGCGAAAAAAAATAAACGCCCTCTCATGCTCGAAAGGGCGCTTGTGCGCGGTACCACCTTACTTTATGAAGCGACACTGCCGCTTCATATCTCTCACCCTTTAACGCTGGTCGGGCGTGAATGGTTAATAAGACCTCCGTTCACCATTCCGGCTCCAAAGCTACCTTCCGCAGGCGACCCTTCCACGACAGCCTCTCAGCCCATGAACTGTCCTCTCTTTTGACGTGCGTCCCGCGTACTCCTCTTTTTCTCCGCCTTTATGTTATTCTATCCAGTCTAACTGTAGGTAAATATAGCAGTCTTTCCGCGGATTGTCAAGGTTTCCGCACTATTCTTTGCGGATTGTGTACTCGTCGCAGACAGTCCAGTTGTCTACGGTATAGGCGCGCAGATGCAGCTCCGTATCTGTCACATCAAAGCGGATGGCCGTAGGCTCCTGCGCCTGACTCTGGAATACCAGATTTTCGTTGGGTGTCGCTGCCTGATACAGGCTTCCGCTGGACGTTCCGCAGACCACAAACATGGTTCCTTCCGGGTTGACCGCCACCCCGCCTGTGGAATAATCATAATTGTCGTATCTCTCACAGCGCCGGTTTGTGAAAGCAGAACGGGAATAGATGGAATCGTGACCGGTAATCACCAGGTCAATATCATTATCCTCGCAGATATAACCCAGGGAATACCGAAGCTGAGAATCCATGCGTTCCTGATATTTCGCCACACTGCTGTAGGCCGGATAATGCTGGATGATAACACGCCACCGGGTATCCGGGTGCTCGGCGATAACCTTGGGAACATATTCCTCGTGAATGTCCACCGGCTGGTTGGTCGTACTGTTCAGCACGATAAATAATACATTTCCCCGGATGAAATAATAATCTCCATCCTTATCATATTCACTCATACCGTACTCCTCGGAGCGGTTCGGCACATTGAAATGTTCGTAAAAATACGGTCCGCCGCCGTAGCCCAATTCCTCGGAAATCTGTTTGTTGGCCACGTCATGATTGCCGGTCACCGGTACCAGCGGAATCCTGTAGAGTCCCAGATGATCCAGAAAACCGCTGTATTCCTCAGGATTGCCAAACTGGGCTACCTGATCGCCCGTATGCACCAGGAACTGCGCTTCCGGCACATATCTGGTAAGCCGGGTCACCACCTTGTCCCAGTCCTCGATGCTGACCTCTTCCTCCTGATACTGATCCTGACCAATCTGCGCGTCGGAAGTCACCAGGAAAGTAAACCCTTCCTTTGTATCGCCTTCCGGCACGGTGTACCGATATTCCGGAGACCAGCCGCCCGCGTCATTTCCCACTTTATATGCATAAGTCATGCCCGGCTGAAGTCCGGTCACAGTCGCTTTGTTTACATAATATCCAGGCATAGTCCGGGACGAACTGCAATTAGCCGTCACCATCTGAAAATCACCATTCTGCACCGTGTACCAGCTGACCTGCCCGGCACTGCTGCTGGGCGACATCCAGTTCAGACGAATCTCCCCGTCCGTTCCGCCCACTTCCAGGCTCAGATATTTAATTGGTGTGGCAGATAACAATGGTTCACTCTCATAATCTGTCACAAAAGTACTTTTCTCCTGCTCCTGACGGGCAATCTCATCGGCTGCGGACGGATCTGCCGTCGTCTCCGCCTCTGTTGGCGTCTTCGTCACCTCTGTTACCGGTTCCTCCGGCGCATCGTCAGCTTCGCCAGGCGTCTCTATCTTAATTTCCGCATCTGCAGACTCGTCCGCTTTCTTCTGCTTCCATGTCCAGGCTGCCGCGATCACCAATACCAGCAAAATGCCCGCCGTAATCACTGTCCGGATTCCTCCGCTATTCTTTTTCATAAAATCTCTCCTCTTTCGCTGCTGCTTCCTGTCATTTCCCCCTCCACAGCGGATGGGATACTAAATCATACTCTAGCATTATATTCCAGTGAGTTCAAGAAGATACCGGGTTTTTTAAGAATCTTTTGAATTTCTTAAGAAAAAGGCAGGCCCTATCGGGGCTCTGCCTTTCCCGCGAAATGCGGATAGCTGTTCTTATCATCGTAATAGTACCAGGTTCTGCCGCAGGACTCTGCAGGGTGCTGAACGTCGCCTTCCGGAATCGGCGCTTCCGCATTGCAGATCTCTTTATCATGCATAAATAACACATGGTGTACCGGTTCGTCGAACTGGATGAACCACTCCTCCCAGGGATAATCCTTCTCCAGAAGCTCCACGGGAGGAACCGCGTGGATGACATATTCCTTAATCCCCTCTACGGTACAGGGAATCTTTCTCCAGGAATAGGACGCGTACAGCTTATCCGTCTCCTCGCTGAGACCGCCGAAGATTTCTTCACAGTTGTAACCCAGGGCTTCCAGATCCTTTTTGACGCCTTCCTGCTCCAGTTTTTCCAAAAGCATAATTCATACCTCCTGCTGCATCTGCGATGCTAAAATTTTATTGTAAAACCACTGGTTCTATTATAGCAAAACGGTCCGTGACAGTAAAGCACAGACCGTTTTCTTTCTTCTATTATTTTGCCCTTATTTCACCGCCTGCAGGAAGCCCTCGCACAGATAACTTCCCATTTCCTCCGGGCAGAAATCCCCGGTCCGGTTTTCCTCTCCCAGATACATCACCAGGGAGGTCAGGCTGCCAAGCAGCATATACACCGCCGCCTGCTTCGGGAGCCCCTTCCGGATATAGCATTCCCGCATGCCGCAGTCACACAGATTTCCCAGAATCATCATAGGACCCATATCGCCGCACTGCCTGCTTTCCGCAAGCATGCTCTGCAGCTTCTTCATAATATCGTCCTTAGCCCCTCCCGGATGGGCCGACAGGAACAGAAACCGGGCAAATGCCCGCTGCTCCTGCATACAATCTGTCACCCAGTGATAGCAGTAATGAATCTTTTCCTCAAAGCCCGGTATATTTTCCAATCTTTCCCAGCTCTCCACGCCCTGGGTCTGGGCATCGTAGATAATAGCTCCCGCAATGATTTCCTCTTTACAGCTGAAATAATCGTAGGCCGTCCCCTTACCGATACCTGCACGCTTCGTAATATCCGACACGGTCAGAGTATTGACGTCCGCATTTTCATTCAGAAGCTCCAGCACTGCGTCGTAGAGGGCCTTTACCTTGGGCTTCAGCTCAGGCATTGACTTCGGTTTCTGCAGTTCCATGCTTTCTAAGCCTCCATTTCCGCGGTTTTTTCGGCCCCTTTTCTTTTTTATTTCCGTAAGCCATCAGATAGAATACCGGCATTAACAAAAGAATCAGAATCGTAGAGGCAGTCAGGCCGCCGATGATAATGATACCCATGCTCTGCATCATTTCCGTTCCGGTTCCCAGTCCCAGAGACATGGGAATCATGGAAATAACGGTAGTCAGCGTAGTAATCAGAATCGGCCGGAGTCTCGTCTTTCCGCTTTCAATCAGCGCGTCCTCCAGTCCCAGTCCTTCCTCATTCATCAGGGCATGGACGCCGTCCACATACAGGATACCGTTATTTACCACGATACCCACCAGCATCATAATACCCATCATGGAAATCATGGTCAGCGACTGTCCGGACAGAAAGAGAAATCCAAAGGAACCAATCAGGCTGAAGGGAATACTCAGCATGACCATCAGGGAATACTTCGGAGATTCAAACTGCATGGCCATAACCAGGAATACCAGGAATACTGCCGCTGCAATCGCCTTGCCGATGGCCGTAAAGGTTTCTGTCATCATCTCATCCATGGTGTCCTTGGTCTGTTCCACCGAATCCGGAAGCTTTGTATCTGCCACCAGCTTATCCAGCGCCGCGTCCACTGCGTCCGTATCCTCTGAGACACAGGAGGCGGTAATGGTGGTGGTGTATTTTCCGTTCTGCTTCATAACCGTCTGTTGGGAATCGGTATATTGAAGCGTCGCCATCTCTGACAGTGGTACGCCGCCGACGGAGGCGTCCAGAAGCGTGCTCGCCTTTGTGTAGGTGCCTTCCGGATACTCCAGCATGACACTGTATTCCTCGCCATTTGACGTAATGGTCATGGCCTCGGTTCCGCTGATCATACTGTAGAGTCCCCCTGCTGCCTGTACGGGCGTCATACCGTGAGCCATGGCGTCCAACGGATCTATTACCACCCGGATCTGGGTAGCGCCTTCACCGGCATCCGAGGACACGTTCAACACGCCCGGAATATTCCAGGCCTTTTCCTGAAGGGCAGAAACCGCTTCCTTCAGATCGTCCAGATTGGTTGAAGCCAGGGTTACGCTTCCGCCGCTTGACGTGAGCATCATGGTAGACATCTGGCTGCTGACGGTGATATCCAGCTGTACGCCGGTCATATCCCTGGTCTCCTCCAGCCACTCATCTGCCACCTCCTGGCTGGACAGCTTCCGATTCTCCTTCAGATTAACGGAAATGGTTCCGGATCCCTTGGAAGACGTCAGGGTATAGCTGTCCACGTCCTCATGGGCTGCCACCATAGCCTCAAGCTCCTGCATTTTTTTATCTACTTCTTCTGCTTTGGTACCGCTGCGGAAGGCAGCCGCCACGGAAATGGTTCCCTCGTCCATGGCCGGCATCAGCTCCACCTTCATCAGCGCTACCAGACCGAAGGACATAACTAACAGCACCACCGCTACCAGAACGCTCAGCTTCTTCTTATGTAAGAGCTTCCGCTCCAGCCTGTCATATTTCCCCTTAACCTTATCCAGAAATCCGTTCAGCTTCAGTTCCTTTTTCTCCTGCGGCTTAAAGATACAGAAGAACAGGGGAACCAGAGTCAGCGCGGAAATCAGGGACGCCAGCATGGCGATGATAATCGTATAGCCCAGCTGTCCGAAGATCTGTCCGGTCAGTCCGGTCTGGATACACAGAGGCAGGTATACCACGACTGTGGTAATCGTAGAAGCCACGATAGAGCCCGCCACGCCTCTGGTACCGATTTCCGCAGCCTCCCGAAAGCCCGGCTTTTTATCCTTCGCCCGAAAACAGCTCTCCAGTACCACGCTGGAGCTGTCTACCATCATACCGATGGCAATCACCAGCGCGCCCAGCGTAATGATATTCAGTGAAAAGCCTGCCACGGCCATGACAATCACCGTCACCAGCAGGGAGATGGGCATGGCGCTTCCTACAATCAGGCTGGCCTTCCAGTCGCCGAAGAAAATAAACAGCACCAGCATAGACAGGATTACGCCCATGAGCAGCGTGCTTCCTACTGATTTTACAGCTAGAAGAATCATATCTGACGCGTCGTAGGAGGCTGTCGCCACCAGTCCCGGATGCTCCTTTTGCAGCCGCTCCATGGTCTTTCTGACGTCCCGCACCACTCCCAGGGTACTTGCGCTCTGGTTCTTGGTAACGCTGACTGTCAGGGTTTCCTCGCCGTTATAACGGCTGATGCTGTCCGGCTCCTTCTGGGACCACTGCACATCGGCCACGTCCGACAGATGAATCAGGCTGCCTGTGGCGGTAAACAACGGAATCTCCCGCAGATCCTCTACCGTGGTCACATCCGCCGTACTGATTGCGCTGATGGACTGCGTACCCTGCTCCAGGGAGCCAATGGGGACTGTAAAATCTGTAGTCGCGATATACTGGGCGATGCTGCTCATGGTCAGTCCATACTGATTCATGGCCTCCTCGTCCAGCTTCACCTGAATATAATTCTCCCGTCCGCCGCTGACCTCTACGCTGGCCACCGAGCTTACCGCCTTCAGCTCCGGCACAATCTCGTCATTGGCCAGGGAGAGAACATCGCTGCCGTCGGTGGTGCTTAAGGAATACATCATACTGGGCATGGAATTGATATCCATTTTCATAACGATGGGGCTCTGGCAGTCATCCGGCAGAGAACGCTCCACCGAATCCAGCGCCGCGCGGAGATCCAGATACGCGTCGTTGGTATCCACACTGTAATCATACTGCAGGAGAACCATGGAACTGTTCTCCTGGGAATAGGTGGTAACGGAATCCACACCGCTTAAGGCTCCCACCTTGCCTTCTATCTCAGAGCTTACCAGCTCCTCTACGGATTCCGGATCCGCTCCCGGATAAATGGTCATAACCATCATCACCGGCATATCCATATCCGGCATCAGCTCCAGTCTCAGGCCCAGAAGGGACGAGATACCGAATACTGCCAGCGCAAGGACAACCAGAAGGGTCGTGACCGGTCTTTTTAAGGAAAATTTTGTCAGACTCATTTATTCCGCATCCTCCGCCTCTGTTTTCACCACAACCTCTGCGCCGTCTCTGAGTTTGGAGGACCAGGTGGTAACCACCTGACTTTCCCCGTTTAATCCGTCTGCTACAACTGCCTCGTTATCATTCATCAGGCCCACGGTAATCGGGGTTTTCACAAGCTTTCCGTCTTCCACACAATACACATAGGCGCTGCCTGCGGAGAAATAAATCGCGTCATAGGGAATCACCAGGCTGCTCTCTTCCCTCTGGGTGGTGGCATGCACCTTGACGGACACGCCGCTGGGCAGCTTATCTCCGGCTCCGATGACAGAAGCCTTTACCTGGAAAAGACGGGTCTGCGGCCCTGCCATGGTTCCCACCTCCGTGATGGTTCCGGCAAAGGTTTCGCCATTTCGTTCTACCTCGATGGCGTCGCCCACCTGCAGCTCATCCTTGGCCTTCTCTGCCACGTTAAAGGTAACGGTCATCGAATCCTTATTGGAAATGACATAAGCCGGACTGCCCGCAGAGGCCATGGAATCCTTCTCCACGGAAATGGACTCGATCTGTCCGGAAATGGGCGCCTTGACGGTGTACATATCCAGCTGGTACCGGGCCGACTTCAGACCCACATTGGCCTGGGCAAGCTGTGCGGAATAGGTGGCGTCGGTCTGGGGATAGACCTCATTTTTGGTGATTTCATATGTTTTCTCTGTCATTTTCAGATTGTCTTTCAGAGTCTCTTTCTGGCTCTTGGTGCTCTCCAGGGCGCTTTCCAGCTGGGATTTACCGGACTGCACCTGGGAGAGGCCGGACTGGGCCTCAGAAAGAGCGCCCTGGGCCTGGGTCAGCTCCAGCTTTGCATTAGCCACAACCGTCTCCTGGGTCTGAATCTCTGCCTGCTTCGCGGAAATAGCCGTTGCATCCGGGGAAATCGGATTGCCGCTCTCATCATTTCCCGGATTTTGAAGCTTTTCCAACTCCGCTTTCAGGTTATCCAGCTTTACCTGTTCCTGTGCCAATGCCTGATTTTTCGCATCCGCATTTGCCTTGGCTCCGGTCACCGCCTGACTGAGCTGTGTTTCCTTATCACCCAACTCACTGATCTGACTCTCCATATCCTTGATGCCGTCCCGCACCTTATCCAGGTTATCCTCCAGAGTATCGATACCCTGCTCTGTCTGATAATTCTGAAGATGTCTGGAACCACCTGTCGCCACGTTGACGCCCGCCTGTGCCTGGCTGTAGGTCGCCTTGGCATTGTCCATCTGAAGCTGCGCCGCCTCGTCGTCGATCTTGAACAATACGTCGCCTTCCTTTACCGTATCGCCCACGGCATAATTCACCTGGGTCACAGTGCCGGATACCAGCGGCACCACATAGACCTGCTGTTCCGGAGACACGCTTCCTATGTAATCGGTGTCCAGAGTTACCTCACCGCTCCCTGGCGTCTGTACCTCCACATTTACCTTTTCTGTTTCGGTCTTCTCCTTGCCTTTGCAGCCCACCATGGACACACTCATGGCCAGTACCAGACCCATCGCCAGTTTGCTCTTATTTTTCATGGTTTTCCTCCTCTTTTTCGAATTTCCGACCGACCAGTCGGTCGGAACCTAGCTTCATTATATGTCTGGCCGGGTTGTCACGTCAAGAAAAACGAAGGTCCGATTTTCTTAAAAATTTGTAAAGTAAATTCCCGGGAAATAGAATCCTGCTACGCAGGATTCTCCGCCTACGGCGGATCGCCTAAGCGACATACTACCTCTCCGCCGCAGTGCGATAATGTTTTTTATGTAATAGGGGATTCCATCGGAATTTCCTATTACATTAAGAAAAGACACTGTAACATCCGCTACAGTGTCTCATATTTCTTATATATCCGCCGACCCTTACGCCTGGCTTGCTTCCAGAAATGCGTTCAGTCTTGCTACCAGTGTATCCGGGTCAATGCCGTGAACCATAGCAGCCTCGCCCAGAGACTCCATCTGGTGTGCCGGACATCCTACGCAGTGCATACCCTCACGCATCAGGATCCCTGCCATGTTCTCGTCTGTCTTCAGTACATCAGCAATCAGCATATCCTTATTTACCTGTGCCATTTGAATTTCCTCCTTATAATACTCAGTATCGTTACCGCCATGCGACGGTATTATTCATGTATAGCGGTACTATTATAATCGAATTCCGAGTATTTTGCAAGGATTTTTTTGTGTAATTTTCGATACAATGCCAAGTTTATAGATTTTTCACTTGTATATTCTACACATTTATTATAAAATACACCTGTACGAGGCTATCGCCTTTTGGCGATACTAACAACATATATCACCTGTGAACGGAGTTTCCGTCCTGCAGGATAATAAAAGGAGGATTTACATCATGGCTTATGTAATTGGTGACGACTGTCAGGATTGTGGCGCATGTGCAGCTGTCTGTCCGGCTGAGGCTATCAGCGAGGGAGACGGAAAGTACGTAATCGATGCAGACGCATGTCTGGATTGCGGTACTTGCGAGGCAGAGTGCCCGCACGGTGCTATCAGCGCAGAGTAATCTGACAAAGAGCAGAAACGAAGGGGACAGACCTACACGGCCTGTCCCTTTTTCTGTCCGAAAAAATTCCATTTTCGCTTTTCTTCTTTTGCAATAGCCGCCTTTTCCTTGCGGCTTTTCTGGGAATTACGGATGGTTTCATCCAGACGGCGGAAGCGCTCGTCCTCACGCTCCTCCTTCATGCGGAGCAGATAATCCATCTCCTTAATCACCTGGCCGCTGACCTGGGTGCTGATTTCACAGCCCATCTTTTCGGTGTGATCCTCCAGCGCTTCCGCAATCAGACGGCTCATAATGCACTGAAACTGCTGCATCCTCTCTTCTCTGGCCGTATCGCCGTCTGCGGATACCGGAATCCCGCTGGCCCGGGCCAGCAGACCCTCCAGCTTCACGTCCCCTTTTTCCAGCTCCGGAAGCAGCTGCTTAATCGCCTTCAGCTGCACCCCGCCATCCTTCAGTCCTTTAATATGCCGGAATAACCGGATATCTTCCTCTGTATAGTAACGGTGGCCCATCTCATTGCGCCCGATGGGAAGCCCCAGTTCCTCTTCCCAATATCGCAGCACATGCGCTTCCACGTCCACCAGCCTGGAAGCGTCGGAAATCATATAGCGTGTCTCGCTCATGGCTCTTCCTCCCCTGTCACTTTGCCGGTTTTCGTTCTATGGAAATGTAATATTTTTCCATATTCAACAGTATAACAGGTTCAGAAGAAATTTCAACCATATTTTGGAAATTTTTTAGCCCTTTACGACAGAATCTGATGCTTCTCCATAGGCCTTCGCCGCAGCATCCGCGTCCTCACGCAGCTCCTCCTTTAACGCCTCCTCCTGCATTTTCTGAATCTCCGGGAACATGGAGAGCATAGGCTCCACATCCTTGCCGTGCAGATTTCGCGCCACATAATTCTTCGTACAGCGCATAACCACCGGCGACAGGGTGATAACGCCTATCAGGTTCGGAAGCATCATCAGGCCGTTAAAGGTATCGGAAATATCCCACGCCAGCTGTGCCTTCATCACAGAGCCCGCCAGAACAACAACTGCAAAGACCATCCGGTAAATCTTTGTCGCGCCGGTACCGAACAGATACTCGCAGGCGGTCGCGCCGTAATGGCTCCAGCCAAGCACTGTGGAGTAGGCAAACAGCAGAATCGCAACGGCCACAAAAGCGGAACCCAGAAAACCGAAATGATTGCCGAAGGCGTAGCTCACCAGGGCGCTGGACTCGATGGCCGCGGCCTCGCCGGTCAGCTGACCTGTGGTCAGATCCAGCGCACCGGAGCTAAGAATCGTCAGCGCCGTCAGCGTACATACAATAATTGTATCCGCGAACACCTCAAAGATGCCCCACATACCCTGGCGCACCGGTTCCTTTACATTGGAGCTGGAATGTACCATAACCGAAGAACCAAGACCTGCCTCGTTGGAAAATACGCCTCGCTTCATACCCATTTTCATGGCTAGGGCGATACCGGAGCCGACGATGCCGCCGCCCACGGATTTCATAGCAAACGCGCCCTTAAAGATTGATACAAACACCGCCGGAATCGTGGAAATGTTCATACCGATGCTCACCAGCGTACCCAGCAGATACAGCAGCACCATGAAGGGAACCACTTTCTCGGTAATTGCCGCGATTCGCTTCAGGCCACCGATTACTACCAGGGATACTGCCACGAAAAGGAAGATGCCGGTGGCCAGCTTTGGGATACCGAAGGCTGTATACACATTGCTGACCATGGAGTTGACCTGGCTCATGTTGCCGATACCGAAAGAAGCCAGCAGGCAAAAGCAGGAGAACAGAACCGCCAGGCCTGCACCCAGTTTCTTACAGCCCTTCCTTTCTCCCAGGCCGTCTTTCAGATAATACATGGCGCCGCCGGCCCATTCATCCTTGCTGTTTTTCCGCCGGTACAGGATACCCAGGACATTCTCGGAGTAGTTGGTCATCATGCCAAAGAACGCGATGAGCCACATCCAAAATACCGCGCCCGGTCCGCCGACTGCGATGGCTCCCGCCACACCGACGATATTGCCGGTACCGACCGTAGCCGCCAGTGCTGTACACAGGGACTGGAACTGGGAGATGCTGCGATCCTCCGTGTGCCTTGTGATATTCCGGTCGCTGAAAATGGATCCGATCGTATTCTTCAGCCAGTGCCCCAGATGGGACAGCTGGAAAAATCCAGTCATACTGGTCATCAGCACTCCCGTAAAGCCCAGCAGAATCAGTGCGGGCCAGCCCCATACCACATTATTGACTGCACTATTTACATTGGTAATCATTTCAATCATAGACTCTTCCTCCTCACGCGCGCTAATTTTCCGAAGTTCCACATACAGGAAAGACTCCTGCTCGGAAGGCCTTTTTATATAACAGGAATTTTTCGTTACATAAAAAACGGAGACAGCCTGTATCCGGCTGTCTCCGTTGACATTCCACTGTTTTACTTCCTACGCGATTTTCTATATCTTATCATAGAGGACGCAGGGGGTTCAAGTTACTTTTTCTGTATCTTTCGTGAATTCATCGTCCAATTTGAAAATATTTTTGTTATAAATTATATTTAAAAAATATTTTTGTTTTTCTGTAAATATGCGTTCGCTCTGTACGGAATCGCAGTCTATTTTTCCTATATTTTAAGCCGGTACAGAATCTCCGGACTTACGCTCCTACATGGGCGGGCCCGGCTTGAAGTTCTTAAACGTAGTGTACTCGGGCATCCACAGCAGGTTAATGGTGCCGATGGGACCGTTTCTCTGCTTGGCCACGATGACCTCAGCCAGGTTCTTCATTTCCGTGTCCTTATTATAGTAGGAATCACGGTACAGGAACATAACCATATCGGCGTCCTGCTCGATGGCTCCCGACTCACGCAGGTCGGAAAGCATGGGCCGATGATCGGGACGCTGTTCCACGGCTCGGCTAAGCTGAGACAGAGCCACCACCGGCACGTTCAGCTCACGGGCCAGGCTCTTTAGTCCTCGGGAAATATCCGAAATCTCCTGCTGTCTGGAATCAGAGGAGCGTCCTCCGCCGGACATGAGCTGCAGGTAGTCGATCATGATAATTCCCAGCTTATTCTCCAGCTTGTACTTGCGGCACTTGCTACGAAGCTCTGCCAGGGTGATACCAGGCGTGTCGTCGATAATCAGATTGGAACGGGCTACGCCCTCGGCGCCTTCTACCAGGCGTTCCCAGTCTGTATCGGACAGATTACCGTTTCGGAGCTTCTGGGCGTCTACACCGGACTCCATGGAAAGAAGTCGGTTTACCAGCTGCTCCTTGGACATCTCCAGGCTGAAGATAGCGACAGTCTCGCCGCTTCGGAAGGCCATATACTGGGCGATATTCAGAACAAACGCCGTCTTTCCCATAGACGGACGGGCCGCGATCAGAATCAGGTCCGAGGGTTGGAAACCGGATGTCTGGTAGTCCAGATCCTTAAATCCGGTGGCGATACCGGTCACATTTCCCTTGGTGCGGGACGCGATCTCGATCTTCTCAATGGCATTCAGCACTACCTGCTTAATGGGCACGAAATCGCCCGCGTTCCGTCGCTGTACCAGGTCAAAGACCTTTTTCTCGGTCTGATCGAGCACATTTTCCAGAGGCTCGGTACCGGCGTAGCACAGGTTGTTGATCTCATCGTTCAGACGGATCAGTTTGCGCAGGGTGGATTTCTCTGCCACGATATTGGCGTAATATTTTACATTAGCCGAAGTGGGAACCCGCTCCAGAATTTCCCGGACGAATTCCATGCTGCTGACCTCCTCCGGCACATCCCGGGCCCGCAGCTCGTTCTGCAGGGTCACCAGATCCACCGGCTCGTCCCGGCTGAACAGATCCACCATAGCGTCAAAGACTACGCCATACTGCCGCTGGTAGAAATCCTCGCCGGCCAGTATCTCTGACGCCACCAGCACAGCCTCCCGATCCATAAGCATGGAACCGATGACCGACTGCTCCGCCTCGATACTGTGGGGCATCACTCGTTTGATGATTGCTTCTTCCATCTTATGCTTCTCTTACATTCACTTTCAGTTCAGAGGTTACCTTCGGGTGCAGCTTAATCGGAACCATGGTAGTCCCCAGCACCTTGATCGGGCTCGGAAGAACCATTTTCTTCTTATCCAGTTCGATGCCAAGCTGCGCCTTTGCCGCTTCCGCGATCTCCTTGGAGGATACGGAACCGAAGATCTTGCCGCCCTCGCCGGTCTTAATCGTTACGTTGACCTCCATCTCCTTCAGGCGCTCACCGAAAGCCTTAGCCTCCTCGTAAATCTCTTTCGCCACCTTCTCGTCATTGGCTTTCTTAAGCTTCAGGTCATTTAAATTCTTCGGAGTCGCCTCCAGTCCCAGCTTCTTCGCCAGAATGAAGTTTCTTGCGTAGCCGTCGTTTACATCTACTAACTGTCCCTTCTTACCCAGGGACTTTACATCTTCAATCAAAATTACTTTCATTTTAAAATTCTCCTTCCTCATGCAGCTTGTCAATGGTGTGCTTCACAATCTCCAGCGCTTCCTCCACGCCACAGTCCAGCTGGGCACCGGCCATATTCAGGTGGCCGCCGCCGCCCATCCGCTCTGCCAGAAGCTGCACATTCACCTCGTCGATAGAACGGGCGCTCACATAAGTCTTATGCTGATAGTCCGTCAGTACAACGGACGCTTTGACGCCATTGATGTCCAGCAGCTCATTGGCTGCCTGGGCGCCCACGATGGTGGGACTTTCCAGATTCTCATTGGGACAGATGGCGATAGCAAAGCCGTGGTACAGCTCCGCATGGCGCACCGCCTCGGCTCTGGCCTTGTATTCGGTCATGTCGTTCCGGAACATCTTGCGGACACGGGTCACATCCGCTCCGCACCGACGCAGAAACGCCGCAGCCTCGAAGGTCCGCACGCCTGTCTTGCTGGTGAAATTATTTGTGTCGATGATGATACCGCCGTAGAGACAGTCCGCCTCTACCGCCTTGATTTTCAATCCTTCGTCAAAATACTGCAGGATCTCCGCTACCATTTCACAAGCGGAAGACGCGTAGGGCTCGATATAGGAAAGCACCGCATTTTCAATCTGCTCGTTGGTCTGACGATGATGATCCAGCACTACGATGGTGGGCGTCCGGGTCAGAAGCTCCGGACACTCGGTATAGCTGGGCCGGTTCGTATCGACTACTACGAGAACCGTATTCCGGTCAATCATTTCGATGGCCTGCTCGCTGCTTAAGAACATATCCGGCTCGTAGACCGGGTTATCCTCGAAGCAGGATTTCATGGGACGGACGGAGGTGGTCACCTCATTCAGCACTACATAAGCCCGCTTTCCCAGCACCTTGGCCGCCCGGTAGATACCAATGGCCGCGCCGAAGGAATCTGCGTCGGTCTGGCGGTGTCCCATAACCATGACCTTATCGCGGCTCTCAATGAACTCACGCAGCGCGTGGGCTTTCACACGGGCCTTCACACGGGTGGTCTTCTCCACCTGCTGGGTCTTGCCGCCGAAATAGGAGATCTTCTCGCCCTCCCGGATAACAACCTGATCGCCGCCGCGGGCCAGCGCCAAATCAATAGCAATCCGTGCAAACTCGTAATTCTCCGCAAAGGTCTTGCCGGCACAGCCGAAGCCCATACTTAAGGTGACAGCCATTTCATTTCCGATATTGACCGTCTTCACATCCTGAAGAAGCTCAAACTTATTTTCCCGCATGACAGGCAGATCCTTCTCCTGAATGGCTACAAAGTACTTATCCTTCTCAATATTCTTTACGATACCGCCGAAGGATGAGATATACTTGTTGATCTTTCGATCTACCAGCGCCACCAGAAGAGACCGGCGGACTTCCTCTACAGTGTCCAGCGCCTCATCGTAATTGTCCAGGTAAATCAATCCGGCCACCAGCCGCTGCTCCTTGATCATACGGATGTACTTGTTCATCTCGGTCTCATCAAAGAGATACACCGCGATCAGGTAGCTGTCATCCTCCTCCACATCCACGAAGGTATTGTCCTCCATGATGTGATCGAGATACACTCTGCGCACGTCCGCACGGTAATCCCGTTCCTCCGCAGAAAACCGCACGGTCCGGGTATCCTCGAAATCATCCTCCGGAAGCAAATCTGTGGTAAACTCCGGAAAGAAGTAGGTGATGGATTTCCGCAGATTCTTTTTTCCCTTCTCACTGGCCGCGAAAAACGCGCTGTTGGCCCACAGCACTTTTCCGTCCTCATCCAACAATGCGTAGGGAATCGCCAGCTCCTTCAAGAGCTTTCTCTGTATCTGCCCGTACTGGGTCGCAAAGGACACCAGCTCCCCGTAGATCTGCGCCCGGTTCTGCACATACAGCACCGTCACAATCACGATATACACCAGCACAAATACGCTCATGACCACACCGGCTTTCACCGATATGGGATACATACAGAGATTCATCACCAGAAGCAGAATGCTCATCAGAATCGGCCACTGCACGTACCGTTTCAGGCGGCCTTTTAAATGAACCTTTCTTTTCATCTCATTTTCCTCTATACTTTTTTATTTTGTCTGCTTTCTAATGTTCCTATTATAGCACATCCGGGCGGTACTTTACAAGGATAGAGCGCAAATCAGAAACGCCGCCGAATCCTCCCGGATCCGGCGGCGTTTCCTGCAATATGGGTTCTAATCGTATTGCCTGTTATTTATTTCATGAAAAATTTCTGAAGCTCTGCTTCTGTGGTGTCTTCACCAATGGTGACAAGCTCGGTGCCGGTCAGGCGGGCGAACATGGCAATGTCGTCTCTGGTCAGCGCGGTGGATACTACGGAGTGGTGAGCGCCGCCTGCGTAGCACCATGCTGCGGTACCGATGGCGAAGTTCGGTTTATGACGGTACATAATTCTGGCTACCGGCAGCTTCGGCATGGGCTTCGGCTGTTTTACAAGCTCGATGTCCGCGCAGATGATGCGGAAGCGGTCGCCCATGTCCACCATGGTTACCTGGATTCCGTCTCCGGTTACACCGTCAAAGATCAGTCTTGCGGGATCCTCTTTTCCGCCGATACCAAGCGGAAGCACGTCGATCTCCGGCTTTGTAGCAGCAAAGGCTACCGGAACCTCCAGCATATGGGAAGCCAGCTCCAGCTCCTGACCCTCGGTCAGGTCATAGGTGTAGTCCTCGATGAAACCGGTTGCTCCCTCGCGTCCCTCTGCCATCTGCATCAGAACTGCGGACAGAGCTGCAATCTTATAATCTCCCTCCGGTCCGAAGCCAACGCCCTTGCCCATCAGGTTCTGTGCCGCGATACCCGGAAGCTGCTTCAGGCCGTGCAGATCCTGGAAGGTGTCCGCAAATGCGCCGATGCCGTTCTCTTTCAGGAACTTCTCGAAGCCAACTTCGTATTTTGCCTGCTCGCGAACAGAATCAATGCGGTCTGTCTTCATGGTATACTTATCCGTATACTCCTTCATCTTCGCGTCGATTTCTTCTTCTGTTACCTCATTGATGATGTCTACCACATCGCCCAGCGCATAGTAGTTGCACTCCCAGCCATATTTGATCTGGCTCTCTACACGATCGCCGTCGGTAACTGCCACATGTCTCATGTTATTTCCGAAGGAAGCTACCTTCAGGGACTTGGAGTAGTTGATAGCCTTTGCTACCTGCGCGAATCTCTTGATCTTCGCTACTACGTCGTCATGCTTATAGTATCCTGCAACCACCTCATGGGGAATACCCATTCTTGCTACGATGAAGCCAAACTCACGGTCGCCGTGTGCTGCCTGGTTCAGGTTCATGAAGTCCATATCGATATCGTCATACGGAAGCTTCTCATTGGCCTGTGTGTGCAGGTGAAGCATGGGCTTTCTAAGCTCCTGCAGTCCCTTGATCCACATCTTGGCCGGGGAGAAGGTGTGCATCCAGGTAATGACGCCGATGCAGTCATCGTCACAGGACGCTTTACGCATATCCTCGATACAAATCTCAGAAGTCTCTACGGTGGGAAGTACTTCCACTGCCGCGATTCCTTCCAGCTTCTCATTCAGGAACTCTGCCATCTCACGAGCGTCTGCCGCTACCTGCTTCAGGCACTCTTCGCCGTACAGATCCTGAGAACCTACTACAAAATACAGTTTTTTCATTTTTGTTACCTCCTGGAATAATTTTCCAAAAATGTTTGCCAACTTTCATCGTTCCGGCAGCCCGGCTCTACGCCTGGCTGCGTATATCCTTGACCGAATTTCCGTCGTTGAACGTGACCGGAAAACGGTGAGAATAATTTTTGTTCTGCCAATCCGGATCCTCCATCATGCGGAGCAGATTCCGGGCTGTGACACGTCCCAGATTGTATTTGGGATGGACGACCGATAACACCTTCACATCCCCGCTCTGGGCCAGCTCCGCGTCATCGAAAGAAATCAGTGACATATCATCCGGCACCTTCAGACCTCTGTCCTCCAGGAATTCCATATAGTGCTCGGCCACCTCATCGTTATAGAGAATCATTGCCGTGCAGTCCTTGGTTCTGCGGTACATCCGCATCAGCCCCTTCTTGCTCAGCTTCTCCTCCATATCCTTGGTGGAATACCAGCGAATCCAATCGTCGTCAAACTTTACGCCATAATCCGACAGGCACTCAATGAAACCCTTATAGCGTTCCATCCCCTGCATATCATCGTATTTGAAAATGCCTCCGATTCTCCGGTGGCCGTTCTGAATCAGAATTTTCGCTGTCTCGTAGCCCGCCCGGGCATCCGACATTTCCACACTGTCAAACTTCTGGTTCGGATAGTGATTATGGATGAACAGAGTCGGTATGTTTCTCTTTCGAATCTCATTGTAGAGACGGATATTCGGGTTGGGGAAGCTGGAACGCGTTCCCTCTATGATGAGCCCGGAAAGATTGCTGGAGAGCAGCCCTTCCAGATACATAGCCTCATCATTCAGACGGTTTTTCGTCACCGCCACATCAATTTCATAACCCTTTTCCGTCATGACGGATTCAATTCCGTCGTATACTCTCGGGAACAGATAATCGGAAAAATAGCTCAGAATCAGTCCAACCCGCGGCTTTCCCTTATCCTCATTTTTATTTTCATAAGATACATAGGTTCCGCTTCCCTTGACGCGGACGATCAAACCGTCCTCCTCAAGCTGATTCAGCGCCGTCCGCACAGTCTGTCTGGAATAACCGAACTTTTTCTGCAGGATATTTTCCGATGGGAATTTATCCTTATTTTTGATTACTCCGCTGGTAATCAGCGTTCTGCACCAGTTATATAATTTCTGATATTTCAGCAGATCCTGGCTGTGCGCGCTTCCTTTTTTTGACATATCTGTCCCCCGCCTTTTGTTTCGTATTTCCGTCGTAATGATTTATTTGATAACCTGCAGAGACTGACGGTCCGCGAATACAGCCACGAATACCAGGAATACAACACCCTGAATCAGCTGCATCATCTGCGTGGAGAAGCCCATCATGGTCAGTCCGCTGTTCAGCACGATGTAAAGCAGAGAACCTACAATAATATTCTCAAATCTTACCTTCGCGCCGCCGGAGATCGGCATGCCGCCCAGTACCAGCGCAATCAGAATCTGTGTCTCCAGCTGATTTCCGCCGGAAGAGGTTACCGAACCTACCTTAATAACGTTAATGAATGCCGCAAAACCTGTGATGGCGCCTGCCAGTACATAAATGAGGAACTTCATTCTGTCGGTACGGATACCGGAGAACATAGCCGCCTTCTCACCTGCTCCGATGGCTTTCAGATAGGTTCCGAATTTGGTGAAACGGAACAGTACAAAGCCGATAACCAGAACCACTACGGTGCAGATAACCTTCAGTGCTGTGCTGTCATAATTGATGAGCAGCGCCGAGCCTGTGACCGGCGCATTGGTGGTCAGATACTTGATAAAGCCTCTGAACAGGAACATGGTACAAATCGTTACGATGAATGATTTAATTTTACGGCATACATAGAAGTATCCGTTGATGGCTCCGATAGCCGCGCCTGCAGCAATACCGCCTACGATAGCCAGCGGAATGCTGATTTTGGAAAGCATACATACTACGATGGATGCGATACCCAGGATAGAACCCTGCGAAAAATCCAGGCCGCCCATGGTCATGATGAAAAATACGCCTGTTGCCGCAATCATTGTAACATATACCTGTGAAAGTACAAGGGACATATTGTTCATCATTCTGAAGTTGGTCAGAACGTTGAATACCAGGAATACTACAACCAGTCCTGCAATCGGCAGAAGGGCGCGGATCATCGACATTTTGGATAATTTTTTGAGCTGCTGCTCTTTCTGTTCTGTGTTTGTCTTTACTTGATTCTCCATAACTGCCTCCTTATACCATCATCGTAATCAGGCTGTTCTCATCCAGCTGCTTGCTTCTCTCCAGTTCGCCGCTGATCTTGCCGTCTTTCATGATTACGATACGGTCACACATACCAATCAGCTCCATCAGCTCCTCGGAAATCATAATAATGGATTTTCCGTTCTTTCTCATCTGATTCATCAGCTGATAGATATCCTGTTTTACCTTAATATCAATGCCTCGTGTGGGGCTGTCCAGCACGACGATGTCGGAATCCTTTCCAATCCATCTGGCCAGTACAACCTTCTGCTTATTACCGCCGGACAGATCGGATACAAACTGGTCCACATTGACCATCTTGACGGACATCTGCTTCGCGAACTTGTTGGAGAACTCCTTCAGTTTCTTATCGCTGAGCATGTGGGTTTTACCAGCCAGCTCATCCAGCGAGGGCAGACAGATGTTGTCACCGATGCTCTGATTCAGGACTACGGACTCATTGTCACGATCCTTGGAAGTATACGCGATACTGTGTTTAATTGCAGTCGGGATATCGTTGATCTCGGTTCCGTCCGCCAGAACTACCTTACCCGTTCTGTCATAGGAAGCGCCGAAGATGGCTTTTCCAATCTCATGCATACCAGACTCGGACAGTCCGCCGAAGCCCAGGATTTCACCCTTATGCAGGTCGAAGGATACATCCTCAATGAGTCCCGGAACCGTCACATCTTTTACGGAAAGAACTACTTCGTCGGATACCTTCTCGCCGTAGTCCGCACGGTAGTAATCTCCGGTTACCTCACGGCCTACCATCAGGCGCTTCAGGTCGTCCTCGGTCACATCCGCACTCTTTACGGTGTCAATGTATACACCGTCACGCAGGATGGTGATGGTATCGGATTTATCCAGAATCTCCGGAAGGTCATGGGAAATGAAGATAACGGTATTGCCGCTCTCACGGATACGGTTCATGTGCTTATACAGCTCCTCACGTCCTTCCTGGGAAAGAGCTGTGGTGGTTTCGTCGATGACTACGATCTTGGGATCAAAATAGGTTGCCTTTACAATCTCAACCAGCTTTCTGTCCTCGAAATTGTAATTATCAATGATATCAGAGGCCTTAATTCTGTCGAAACCGTATTTATGAAGAAGTTCGGTGGCCTCTTTGTTCATGGCATTTGTATTCTTGATTCCGAAGTGTACGAAACGGTCCTCATGGCCCAGGAAAATATTTTCCGCTACGGTCAGGCCGGACAGAGTTCCCAGCTCCTGTACGATGATGGATACGCCCTCTTCATTGGCTTCCACCTGGTTCTTCGGATGAATTTCTTTTCCATCCAGTACGAAGGTACCGCTGTCGATGCTGTAGATGCCGGTCAGCATGTTGGTCAGTGTGGATTTACCGGATCCGTTCTCACCAATCAGCGCATGAACCTCGCCTTTATTTACATTAAATGATACATTCTGTACCGCCTTCGTAATACCGAAGGACTTGCAAAGATTTTTAACCTGTAATCTTACTTCACTCATTGCATTCTCCTCCTTGGATTACTTCACGATTTCGCCCTTGGTTACCTTGGTAGTCAGGGTGATGATAATCAGCAGTGCCAGACCGGTGATAACGTCCTGGATAGCAGTCGGTGCGCCCAGAGCGATAAAACCGAAGAAAATAATATTGATGACAAACTCACCAATGACAATGGCCTGCAGCGGCATACCGTATTTCTTAAACGCCAGACCGAAGAAGCAGCCCATGGTCGGTACGAAGTTACGGCTCATGGAAGCCATACCGGTAACGGCCACCATGGAAGAGCCATAGCTGATGGTCAGGATTGCCATGACGCCCAGGAACGCACCGCTCAGGATGAATGCCAGGACTTTGTATTTATTTACATCGATACCCATGTTCTTGGCAACGAACTCGTTGCTTCCGATGGCGTATGTATATGTTCCGATTTTGGTGTAGTTCAGGAAGATGTAAGCTGCCACACAGGCCAGAACTGCCAGGATGATGTCGCCCGGCATCTGTCCGAACATTCGAAGATTTGCCGGAAGGGTCTGCTCCACGCCGCCTGCGATATAGTTGGCGATGGACTCGTAAATCAGAGCCAGACCGGTGGTAACAATCATGGACGGGATACGGAGCTTTACATAGAAGATACCGTTCAGCACGCCTACGATAGCGCCGCAGATAATGCAGCCTGCAATCAGGCCCACATAACCCAGATTAAACTTTGTCGCGAATACGCATCCCACGATAGCGGAAAGCATGATGTTCGCTCCGATGGAGAAATCGAACATTCCCATTACCATTACGAAATAGAATCCAACCGCGCCCACGGTCGCAATCAGGCTGGCCTGGAAATAGTTCAGCATGTTGGCTGCGGAACCGAAGTTATGCGGTGACAGTACTTTAAAGATACCCCAGGAAAGTACGACCAGACCCAACAGAATCAGATAACCCTTTGTACTTCCCGACAGCTTTTTAGAACCCATACTCTTTACCTCATTTTTTTGATAATAGGAGCCGGTATCGCCGCGCGACACCGGCTCCTACAAACTCTAAGCCCTTAGAATTTATTTGCCTGCACGTGCTGCTGCATCCTCGATAGATACCTTAGCAGCTGCTTCCTTCAGTCCTGCCAGATCCAGCTCAGACATAGCTACAAGCTCTTCGTCTGTGTACGGAAGCTGGTCTACGAAGTACTGCTCGTATGCCTTGTAGTCATCTGCAGATGATACATACAGGTACGGGAACGGAACGTCCTCAAACTTGCCTGCGAAATCTGTGTAGTTACCCTTGATTGCGTTGTAAACCATCATAAACGCGATAAGCGGGTCGCAGTAATGTCCGCCGGACTCACCAGCCATGGAACCGTTCTCAAGTCTCTCTCCCAGGTCCGGAAGGAAGTCTGTGGATACGATGTCGATGTCCTGAGTCTTGCCTGCACGCTCTACAGCTGCGATTGCGCCCTGAAGCGGGTCTCCGCCGCCGCCTGCCGGAATCAGTGCATCCAGGTTCGGGTCTGCTGCCATCAGAGCCTCTGCTGCCTTGGAACCGCCCTCAGAGGTTGTTCCTGCGTACTGCGGCTCAGACAGGGTAGCCTTGTCATCCGGGTTCGCCTCGTTCCATTTCTCAACGCCTGCTTTGTAGCCTTCCCATCTTCCAAGCCAGGTTGCGTCACCCTGCTCCCAGCCAATCAGACCGATGTTTCTGTCGCCCTTCTCAAGAAGGATATTTACCAGTGCCTCGCCGTTGGCCGGCTCATCCTCGTGAACTGCGCCAATGTAGTAAGCGGAATCGGTAGCCATCTGATAGATGTCTGCGCTGTTGTCCTTGCTGATTACACGGAAGAACTGTGCCAGATATACTTTGTTATCGTTACATGTCTTGATTGCGGATGTCATCTCTGTATCGGAAGAGTTGCAGATGATGATACCCTGGCAGCCTGCTGCTACCAGCTGCTCTACAGAAGCGGTAACCTTCTCGGATACGTGTCCTTGGTCAACATACTGTACCTGAACGCCCAGAGCCTTTGCTGCCTCGTCCAGAATCAGTTTACACTGAGAACCGAGTACGTCGGTAGAGGACCAGATGGAAACGCCGATCTTGATGTCCTTGTTGTCTGTTGCCGCTGCCGGAGTCTCAGTTGCTGCTGAGCTGGAGCTGTCTGCTGTTGTAGTGTCCTTGGAACCGCCGCAGGCTGTCATTCCCAGAACCATGGTTGCTGCCAGTGCTGTGGCAGTCACTTTTTTGAAAAGTTTGTTCATGTCTTTTCCTCCCTGTTTTGTTTTTTCCTTTTGGGTTATGTCCGTAACCTCGTTGATGACTTTATTATATGCAGGCTGTCAAAAACTTGCAATAGAATACAGCAAAATAAATCTTCTAAGTTGTATTATTTTAATCGTTTTGTCTTGTTATTTTTTAACATTCATCCGTAACATATGGTTATATTAGCCAATTTATCTCGCCCTTTTCCCTGCTTTTTCTCGTCATTTTGTGACTTTTTACCATTTCCTATCTATGTTTGTTGCATTTTTAACGCTATTTATAGTACAACTTTATCTATACTATAACCTGTATTAAATTTATCTCTTCTTGTCTTTTTCTAAATACAATCTGTAATTTTTTTGCCTTTCTGCCCAATTTACAGTACAAAAAAGGAAGCGCCTCAGCGCTTCCCAAAGCAGTCGTCGCACACCTGGAACGGGGAACCCAGGGGCAGGAGCCTGCCGCAGTATTTGCAGCGTGCGATATAATTCTGTTTTCCACGGGTCAGGTAGTTCATGATCCGCATCTCGGTCTTTTCCCGCTGTTCGGCCAACCATTCCTCATCCAGCTCCTTCTGCATACGGTGAGAAAACTGATAATACAGGTCCAGCTGCTTGTAATAGGTCTCGTACTGAGCGATGCCGCCCTTACGATCCCGGTAGAAAGTCGGCTTCTCCAGGGATACATCCGCCGTGTAGCTTCTGCAGTAATCCAGCCACAGCATGACCACCCGGCGGTCCTTGATGTCGATGGGACAGGTGATCATTTTGTATACTAGGTGCTTGTTCTCGAAGCCGTCAATCTGGTTTTTGTACCGCCTGGCCTGCTCGTAGAGATACAGAGCCTCGTCGATATTCTCTTTGACAAAGGGCTCCGACGGAGTGACGGAGTACCAGATCTTCATCAGTTCGTCCAGGGGCGCGTCGATGTCCAGCAGCACCTGGGGGAAACCTAAGTTCACCTGGGTCAGTGGTTCCTCATCCGCCCGGTACAGAGTACGGATGTATTCCAGCTCCCGCTCGCCCAGGGCGCTCACATAGCCTTTGTCGTAGATACCAAAACGACCCGCCCGGCCCGCGATCTGCTTGACCTCCGGAATCTTCAAAGGACGGCGGCTGACGCCGTCGAACTTATCCGTCTGCATGAAGACGATTCGGCGTACCGGCAGGTTCAGACCCATGCCGATGGCGTCCGTGGCTACGGCCACCTTTGTTTTTCCCTTATTGAACATCCGGGTCTGACGGCGACGAATCTCTGGGGGCAGGCTGCCATAGATAACGCTGGACGCGATACCCGCTTCCTCCAACCGTCCGGCCACATCCAGAACTGATTTCTTGGAAAACGCAATCAGGGCGTCCCCCTCCTGCACATCCTCCGGAAAGGCAAAGGGCCTGTCCTCGCAAACCAGCTCGGTTTTGCGCTCATATCTTCGCACCTCAAAGGTATCGTCGCAGAGCTGAATCAGATGACAGACTACCTGCTCCGCAGCCGGGCTCATACAGATATGAATCTCCTCTGCCCGTAACCCTAAGATCGCTTTCGTCCAGGAATGCCCCCGGTCCGTATCTGCCACCAGCTGCGCTTCGTCAATGACTGCAATGTCATAGTTTTCATCAAAATCAGCCATTTCGATGGTAGAAGCCGTCACTCTGCTGTTTTCTTCCTCGATGCACTCCTGCCCAGTCCGCATGGTGCAGGGCACTCCGGCGCCGTGCATCTGCTCGTACACCTCCAGGGCCAGCAGACGAAGGGGTCCCAGATAGGCTCCGTTTTTCGCCTGTCTCAGCCGCTCCAGCGCCTGAAAGGTTTTGCCACTGTTAGTTGGGCCGATATGCAAAATAAAATGTCGCGCCAGCTCCCGCACCTCCGCGAACTCCATCTCCGGTCTGGCCGGAACCAGCTCCAGGATTTTATTTTTCACCTTATACTGACGGAATTTCGGGTACAGGGTGAACATAGGCTCCTGGCAGATGGCGCAGGGCATGGTACGGCGTACCCAGGCCAGGAATTCGCCGTTCAGGCCTTCTTTCTGCTCGGTCAATAGCATACCCAAGTCCAGTTCCATCAGCCTCGGCAGCATTTCCTGATTCAGCGTCTCGATGAGCTCCTCTTTATTTCTGCGGTAGGCGTAGGATGCCGTATTCTTCAGCTGACGGTGTAGCTCCTCCAAGGTACGGATGTTGATCTGACCCGGGCGGGCGCTTCGGAGTGTCTTCTGAATCTTGGCGGTGCGCGCCTGCATACTCGCTTCTTTTACCGGCTTCTTGGGCTTTTTGCGACCTGCCCGCTCGTACTGTTCTATATAAAACTGATTCAGTTTTTTCTTTTGAATCATGTAGTTTCCTCTTTCATAGCAAAACCCCGCAGCCAATTTGACTGCGGGGTCTGATTCCCGTAAACGGATTAGTCCATTACATACGGCATCAGGGAAATGTGACGTGCTCTCTTGATAGCTACAGTCAGAGCTCTCTGGTGCTTTGCACAGTTTCCTGTGATTCTTCTGGGAAGGATTTTTCCTCTCTCAGATACGTATCTCTTTAATTTCGCTACATCCTTGTAGTTAATCTCGTTATTCTCTTTGCCGCAGAATACGCAGACTTTCTTTCTTCTACGTCCCATGCCTCTACGTCTCATGGGAGCGTCGCCTCTATCGGATTTTGTGTAAGCCATGGCTTTTACCTCCTATTATACTCTTATCTCTGTTCCACGATTGTTAGTTAAACGGTAATTCTTCGTCGATGCCATCCGGGATGTTCATGAATCCATCTCCCGCTGCTGCGGAAGGAGCCGGTGCAGACTGGAACGGATTGGAATGATTCTGGGGCTGGAAGCCGCCTGCGTGCTCGCCTGCTGCTGCCTTGCTCTCCGCGAATTCCTGTTCCTCTACAACCACGTCTGTGGTGTAGACCTTCTGTCCGTCACGATTCGTGTAGCTGCCGGTCTGGATACGTCCGGTAATCGCAATTTTCGTGCCCTGACGCAGATACTTCTCAGCAAACTCAGCCTGACGTCCGAATGCCACACAGCCGATGAAATCAGCGGTTGCCTCTCCGTCTCTCCTGAATCTTCTGTCTACTGCCAGTGTATATCTCGCAAATGCGCTCGCATTCTCACCCTGTGAGTAGCGAACATCCGGGTCACGGGTTAAACGTCCCATTAAAATTACTTTATTCATACCAACAATCCTCCACTTTTTCGGTTAAAAACCTTGTCTCTATGCGTCTTTGCGAACACACAGATAGCGGATGACATTCTCCATGATACGAACGTGCTTCTCCACCTCTGCCGGGCAGGTTGCGTCAGCGTCAAACTGGATGAAGTAGTAGTACGCTTCTCTCATGTGCTGGATATCGTAAGCAAGACGCTTCTTGCCCCAATCTTCCACCTCTGTCACTACACCGCCGTAACGAGCGATATACTCTTTCGCTTTCTCTACGGTAGCGGTTCTGACGTCATCCTCTGCCTTTGCATTCACAACTAATGCTAATTCATACTTGTTCATGCTTTTCCTCCTTTTGGTCTCTGGCTTCCTCACTATGGGGGAAACAAGGAATTTTAATAATATATCACGAGGTAATACTATAACATAGATTTTCCCTGAAAGCAAGGACTTTTTCGGAGTTTCTGCGAGTTTTTTGCGGATTTTTCAGCATGTTTTTAATATGCGGGCATTTGTCTTTTATATACATTCTTTCTTTACAAACGGAAAGGCTACCTTTATACTCTAAGTATTGTTTTATCGCTTTGATATCTATTTTCTTTATTATAGAAATAATTTTAAAACGGGAGGTTTTTATGCGAATCTGGGCCAGAGAGTTTAAGAGTAATCATATGTTAAAAGATACTGTGATTGAGGATTTTTCGAATGAGACACGGACGCATAAGATTTTTCATGCGCTGGATGAGATCTGTCATCAGTTTGATTTGAGCAAGCCGATTTGGCTGGAGTCGTGCATCGCGGATTTTAAACGGACGGCGAAGGTACGGTTTTATCAGGATAGTTTTATTGATCAGATTGAGTTTGATTATCTGGAGGTGCAGGTGATCGAGGAGGATTATTAAGACGGACGCCACAGGAGAAACAGCCTCCCTGCCGTGATACGCCTGCGTTCCCTATAGCCTGCACCCGGCTTATCCGCATCCGACCGCCAAGCTCGGCCCTACAGGCCTCAGACAATGGCTCCTTTGGATGCTGCCAGGGTGCAAGCCCATGGACGGGAACTCCGGCTACCATCACAACGGGGAGGCTGTTCTCCTATGGCTGTTTTTCTAAAATAGCACTACGCATAATTTATCTTAAATCAGCTTCTCCGGGTTCAGGCACTGGAGCTCCGGGATTACGAAGCGGCCGTTTTTCCGGATCAGACGATCGTCGAACCAGATTTCGCCGCCCCCGAATTCTTCCCGCTGAATCAGCACCAGATCCCAGTGGATGGCGCTGGCGTTGCCGTTGGGGGCTTCGTCGTAGCAGTTGCCCGGGGTCAGGTGGATGGATCCCATGATTTTCTCGTCGAAGAGGATATCCTTCATGGGCGTGAGGATATAGGGATTTACGCCGATGGCAAACTCGCCCACATAGCGGGCTCCCTCGTCGGTGTCCAGAATCTGGTTCAGACGCTCCGTATTGTTCGCTGCAGCCTTCACGATTTTACCATCTTTAAATTCCAGGCGGATATTTTCAAAGGTGGTGCCCTGGCAAATGGATGGTGTATTATAGGTGATCACACCATTAATGGAATCGCGCACCGGCGCGGTGTAAACCTCGCCGTCCGGGATGTTCATCTGTCCGTCGCAGGCGATGGCCGGAATATCCTTGATGGAGAAGGTCAGGTCGGTATCCTTCGCTGTCAGACGCACCTTGTCGGTGCGGTTCATCAGATCTATCAGGGGTTTCATGGCCTCACTCATTTTTGAATAATCCAGGTTGCAGACATCGAAATAGAAGTCCTCGAAGGCTTCCGTGCTGGTGCCGGAGAGCTGGGCCATGGACTCGTTCGGATAGCGCAGAACTACCCACCGGGTCTTCGGCACCCGGATATTGTGATGAACCGGCGTGGCGTACAGAGTCTCATAAAGATGCATTTTCTCGGAAGGGACGTCGGAATATTCCGATACATTGTCGCCGCCGCGCACGCCGATGTAGCAGTCCATCTTCGACATTTCTGCCGCGTCGATTTCAGCCATCAGGCGAAGCTGTTCTTCCGTGCATCCCAGAAGCATTTCCCGCTGAACCTTCGGGTTCGTGTAGTGAGGGTAGGGCTGTCCGCCTACAGCGTACACTTCTTTGATAATCTGCCGCGCCAGATCTTCCGTGGACGGGCCGGTGTAGTGGACGTATACCTTATCGCCCGGTTTTACTTTACAGGAATAATTTACCAGATTTTTTGCTAAGGTTCGGATTCTCTTGTCCATATTTATTTTCCTCCTGATATCTTAAAGCTTCAAAAGTCTTGTATTTGCAACGGGAGCCCGCTGTCTGCGCACTCCCGTCTGTCTCGCTTTTACTGTCTGCTCTACGCAGCATTTTTTAATTTTCCGTCTCCGGCAGACACACCAGGAACAGATTACCCAAATCAGCGAACTGCTGGGTACTGTCGTTCATGCCGCGCTTGCTGCTTTCACCGGTCAGCGGGTCGGTGACGATGATATTCTGCGGGTCATAGCCGGTAATCAGCTCTGCATTGCTTCCGCCCTCCAGCGCCAGTACCGGATAGCCCTGGCTCACATAATAGAGTACCATGCTCACGGAGCAGCCGGACAGGTCCAGCACCCGGCCTGCGGTCTGTTCCAACAAAATCTCGTAGGGCGTATAGCCCTGGGCCAAATAGGTGTCCACGTCACCGTAAGTCTTCCGGGTTCCCAGCATGATTTCCAGCGCTGCCTGCAGGGACGATTCTCCGTCCTTTTGCTGCGGATTGTTCATGGTTCCCAGATCGGTCCGGGTCTTGCGGCCACCGCGAGTCCACAGGATGTTCTGCTGCGCGTCCACCACGATGCCCATGGCTTCATTGGCGGTCTGAACGGCTACATTGGCTCCTGTGAACGCGCCTCCGAAGGTGCCGTCAAAATTGTATACATAGTAGCGGTTGTCCGCCGCCCCATTTTCCAGGGTCAAGGTTCTGCTGCCCTCGAATACAACCTGCTTCGGCGTCAGGGTACGGAGCTTGCCGCTGCCTCTGGTGCCTGACAGGGCGAAATAGTATTCCTGCTGCTTAGGCGCGCCAGATTTCGTCTCTAAGGCTATCTTTTCCACAATCTCTGTGGTTTTATTCGTAATGGGTTCCGGAGCCGCCGCCGTGTAGCTGCCGTCCGCGCTTTTCTGCACGCAGTTCAGGGAAATGCGGTTGCTCTCAATGGAGATATCTGTCACATATTTGCCCTGGGATTCATAGTCAAATTCACGAACCACCTGCCCCTGTTCATCTTCAATGACAATGCGGCCCATGGGGAACAGCTCATTGCCGGTCAGGCCCTTCTGCACGTCGCTCTGGCGGGCCTCACCGTAGATAAAGTCAGTGCCCATAAAGCCCAGCGCCCGGATATAGTATCCGTCATCCGCCTGCACTTCCCGGCTCTTACCGGTGTTCAGATTCAGCACAGCCACATTTCGGGACGCGTACAGGGAATTTTCCTTGTGCCATGCCGCCAGATGACCGTCCTCGGACACCATACCACTGCCGGAAGCGATGCCGCCGGCCACCGTCTCGCACTCCATAGTGTTCAGATCGACGCAATTCACCGCGTCGTTCAGGAAAATGTAAAATTGTCCGTTGTTGTTTACATAAGCCATGCTGCCAAGCTCCGACTGTAATATTGCGAAGGATTCCCGGCTCTCGATGAAGGCCCGCTCCTCCACGGAATTGGTCAGCGCGTCGTAGCTGTACAGGGCCACGCCGGCCTCACCCTCGTGGGTGCCCCGGTTCATGTAGCCATATACCAGAAAATCCATGCTGCCGGTCTCATCCACCTTCAGAATCCGGATAGCGTGCTCGTCGTAAGCGCCCCGCAGGTCGTCGCCTTTCCGGAAGCCGAAGACCTTCGACAGCTTATTCTGGGCCACGTCATAGCACCAAAGCTCGCCGTTCTGGACGAAGCCCACAATATTTTCCTCGTCATTTTTCCGGTACTCGACTTCGGTATTCAGGATACCCAGCTCCACACCCTTTTTCGTGAAAATGTCAAGGCCGGGATCGAAAACGCGATCGACCTTCCGATCATAATTCAGCAGATACATTCTCTGCTGGGTGTAGCGCACCCGGTAGGACTCTGTTACTTCATAGTTTTCCGTCTCCTCCGCGTCGTTTACATAAGATATCTCATATTCCAGGCGTACGGAAGCCACCGAGCTGTCCAGCTCTGTCAGATAGGTGCGGACATTTGCCATATCCGGCTCCTGCACATCCATATCGCCCCAGATCAGCTGCTTATATTTGGAGTGAATTGACACATGGTCCAGGGATTTATTGCTGATGCTGTCGTCCGATTCCAGATACTGGGCGATGCTGACCGTATTATTTTTGTCGAAAAGGGCACTGTGAATCTCGTCTACGAAAGCCAGGCACTCGTCCAGGTGATTGTCGGTCAGTTTCTTTACATGTGTGTAATAATAAGCCTCCTGGTTCTTTTCCAATCCCAGGCGAATAACCAGCAGATACTCCCCGTTATCGTCCAGCAGATCCTTCAGCTTCAGATCCACCGTTAAGGTCCGGCCCGAGCGGCTGTAATCTTTGATCTCGCCATCTTCTATCAGGCGGCTGGTGTCGACACTTCGTACCTCGTAATAGACGTTCTGTACCTTTGCGTCCGGATACTCCACCCGGAAGCTGACGGTCCGATCACTCGGCAGCGGATAAACCGCATCGCGGATGGTGGCGGCGTCCATGCTTTTCGTGTAGCCGTGGAGCAGGTTCAGGTTCCGGCCCTGGCGTTCCATGTAGATCAGCGGCAGGGTGGCTCCGGTCATCTCCGCGGTAGAATCTGTATTACCTGCCATCAGGAAATAGCTCATACCGGCCACGCCCAGAAGGAAAGCCGCCGCAATGGTCGCAATTCTTATGACTAACTTTTTCACCGGCTCTCTCCTTTCACGTTTTCGGTATTTTTCCGTCTGGAGCGGTAGCTTTCCGCCGGGGATGTTCCCGCGTTCAGAAGCTTCTCCAGCGTCAGATCGGCGTGCAGCGCTTCTGTACAGGCATCAAAGGACGCTGCAGACGCCGTGTCCGCTTTTTTCTCATTTTTCCTCCTGACTGCGCGGATCAGGATATTCTTCGGCGTATGCTCCATATCGATGAATTCCAGGATCTGTGTCTCATAACCCTGCTGCTCCAGGAGCTCCGCCCGGAGACCATCGGTCATCAGAGCTGCCATCCGCTCTTTCAAGAGACCGTATTTCAAAATCGGGGCCAGAGTTTCATTTTCCAGCTGCTTATTCAGCTCATGCTGACAACAGGGAACGGAAAGGATGACGCTGGCGCCCCATTTCACTGCTTTGTACAGGGCATAATCGGTGGCTGTGTCGCAGGCGTGCAGGGTCACGACCATATCTACCCGGGAACAGCCCTCGTATCCGGCGATGTCGCCCTGCAGGAAGGTTAGTTTATCATAACCATATTTACGGCTGAGCTCGCTGCATTTGCGGATGACGTCCTCTTTCAAATCCAGGCCGATAATCCGCACATCCAGGCCCTGACATTCCCGCAGATAATAGTAAATAGCAAAGGTCAGATAGGATTTGCCGCAGCCGAAATCCAGAATGGTCAGCTCCCGATTCTTCGGAAGCGCCGGGAGAATGTCTTCGACAAATTCCAGGAACCGGTTGATCTGGCGGAATTTGTCGTAGCGGGCGTGGACGATCCTTCCCTCGGATGTCATGACGCCCAGATCCACCAGGAAGGGAACCGGACGGCCCTCCTCCAGCAGATAACGCTTTTTCTTATTATGGGCCAGGGACGTCGGTTTTACACCTGCGTTCCCCGCTTTTCCCGGCTGACGCTTTTCTTTTACGGTCACTTTACCCTTCTTGCTCACCAGGGCTGTCACCTGGCCTGCGTCGGCCTGCAGCTGAAGCTGACAGAAGACGTCAGTCAGCAGTTCGACGATTCGCTCCACCGCCTCTTCCCGCGGCAGATTTTCGTGAAAGGCCTTCGGTCCGCGGAAGATCTCAAGCTGAAATTTCAGTTCGTCCCGCAGCAGCACCGGACGAATCCGGGCTTTCAGCTCTTCCCGGCCCTTTCTGGGGGCGCTTAAGGTGATGAGTTCCAGATTTTCATTTAAATATTTTTCCAATAATGCTTTTAATTCTTCCATATGTTATACTTATTCTATCCATTCATTTTTCAGGCTTCCATATCCTTCGGATATGCCGCTCCGCTTTGGATGCCATCCGGCAGGATATAATTCTCACGACATTATATCATAATCTATTTTTAAATACCATTGTAAAATGCGGCCGCCTGTGTTATGATAGGGATAGTTTCGCACTGCGAAGTTCTAAAGCCATGGGATATATTCCCTGATTTTATATTTTTGAAATGAAAGAGGAGGAGTTACATTATGTTACAGCAGTTATCCATCTACGCTGAAAATAAGAAAGGCACCATGCAGAACATCACCGAGGTGCTGGCCGATGAGAATATCAATATCTGGGGCTCCTGCACCAACGACGGCGCAGAGTACGGCATCAATCGTATGGTTGTTTCTGACCCGCAGAGAGCCATGGAGGCCCTGGAAGCAGTCGGCTACCTGTGCAAGCTTACTTCCGTCATCGGCGTCGAAGTCGAGGACGAGGTCGGCAACCTGAACAAGCTCTTAAAGGCCCTGGCCGAGAGCAACATCAACATCAACTACATCTACCTGTCCTTCAACCGCGCCTCCGGCAAGCCGGTCCTGGTATTCCAGACCGCGGACACGGCAGAGGTTGAGGTTTGTCTGAAGAATAAGGGATTTTCGGTGGTATAAATCCAAAACGGCCGCCGCACTGAAAAGGCATTCAGTGCGGCGGCCTGATTTTTCACGAAAATCTTTTAATTCAGATACGGCAGCGGATTCACCTGACTGCCATTGATAATAATCTCAAAGTGTACATGGGGTCCCGTGCTTCGTCCTGTGTTGCCGGAAAGCGCAATCTTCTGGCCCTGGGTTACCTTCTGGCCCGAGGATACCAGGATCTTGCTCAGGTGGCCGTAGCGGGTCTGCTTGCCGTCCGGATGACGGATGGTGATACAGTTGCCGTAACCGCTGGACCAGCCGGCCTGGACGACGGTACCGCCGCAGGAGGCCATAACCGCTGTGCCGATTGGGCACGCCCAGTCCACGCCCTTGTGCATCCGGCCCCACCGTTTCTTGAAGCCGGAGGTGAAGCGTCCGCCGGAAATCGGTTTGATATAGGTGGGCGGCGTCTGGGTACCGCGCTCCACGATCTTCGGAACCGGATCCTGCAGAACAGTCTCGGAAATCACATCCCGATTCTCTTCCACGCCGTTTTTCTTCGTAATCAGCGCCGTTACCTCATGATAACCGGGCTGCTCCTCCTGGCGCACCTCACTCTTGGTGGTATACCATTCGTCATTATCAATATACTGAACGTCTGCGTAATATTCTTCCTGATAGGTGGCTTCCTCCACGGTCTCCACGGAAAGCTCCGGCTCCGGCACGGTGATGATGACCTCGTCACCTTCATGGAGTACCGTATTTTCGCTCATGCCCTCGTTCAGTGCCAGCACCTCCGCCACGCGGAGTCCATTGCTGTTCGCTATCACAGACAGAGTATCTCCCGCCTTCACCTCGTATACTTCATTCTTTGCCGTATCCTTGGTCACCAGATCAATGGCCTCACTTGCCGGTGTAATCTCATCTGCTGATACATAAGCCTCGGCAATCTCCACTTTTTCCGCGAAATCCACGGAACGCAGACCGTCGCCTTCTGCCTGCATCTCCCCATTGTCTGCAGCATTCTCTTCCGCCACATCTTCCTCTGTGACAGTCTTCGTAATGACACTCTCCACGGCCTGGCTCACATCATATTCACCGATACCCGCACAGGCGTCGCCGATTCCGGCGATACCGCCCAGCTTCGCCACCTCCGCGGCAGTCTCCTCTGCCGTGTTCTGCTTTGATACTTCTACTGTGTATACATTCAGCTCCCGGGCCGCATCCGATACGATGTTGATCTGAAACTCATTGTCCGTATCATACCGGTCTTTGGTGGCATACAGCACGTCCATCACGTCCTGATAGCTTCCCAGCGTCACCGTGAACTCGTTAATCTTCATCAGGTAAGCCTTTTTCTTGGCCTTCGCCACAATCTGGGTCAGCTCATTGTAAAAGGCGTCGGTCAGCGTATCGCTGTCCATGGTGGAACCGAAGATCTTCGGCACCTTGTCAAGCTCGTACTCCACATCCGCCAGCACCAGGCCGTCAGTCTCTCTGGAAATGCGGGCTCTGGCCTGCAAGTAAGCATTTTCCACCACGGACGGGTTCTTGACGGATCCGACGGTCTTGCCCGCCAGCGTAACCTCGTAGTAGCTGTCACCGCTTCCGAAGCCGCTTCCGATGAGCGGCACGCCCAGCAGCATACAGCCGCAGGTAATCATCACGGATTCCGCGAATACAAGCTGTGATTTTTTATTCCAAAATAACTTTTTTTTCTTCATTGGGTTTTTTAACTTCTTTAATCTCAAGTACACCCCGGAGCAGCTCCGAGGTGTAATAATTTCGTAACATTTTCTATTTTACCAACATTTCCAATGCTTGTAAAGTCTTTTCTAAGGTTTCTTCCACGTTAAGACCGTCCTCCTCGATGGTCACATCGGCGTATTTCTCATACAGGCCCTCCCGCTCCACATAAAGATCATGCAGGGTCTGTCCGTCCCGCAGCACCACGCCGCGGCCCTTCACATCGTGAAGTCTGGATTTCACTGCTTTATAAGAAAGACGAAGGTATACAATCACACTGATTTCACCCAGATGCTTCATGGCTTCCTCGCCATACACTACGCTGCCGCCGGTGGCGATGACTGCATTTCCCGGATTCAGTCCCGCATTGACCCGGTTCTCCACGGCCAGAAAACCGTCCGGGCCGTCCCGTTTGATAATGTCCTTCAGCAGCATTCCTTCCTCTTTCTGAATCACCAGATCCGCGTCAATAAAATCCTTTCCCATCATTTTCGCCAGAATGACACCAATGGTGCTTTTTCCGGCTCCCGGCATTCCAATCAGTACGACGTTTTTCTTCATTTTCTGCCCTTTCCTTTGCTGCTTTTGCTGTCTTTCTTGGTTTTCTTCTTTGCGGTTTTCATTGGCTTCTTCTTCCTCACGCTGTATCCGAAGGTGCCAAGCTCCTCGCCCAACGCAAAATAGGTTCCGTGGGAATAAGCCACCAATCCGGTACTGTTCAGCTCGAAACGGCCATTTTCATTCATATAGGCTTCGTCTACCGTCACGCCCAACACTTCTGCCAGGAACATATGATGCGTTCCAAGCTCCTTTACTTCCGTTACGCGGCATTCGATATTGACCGGACTCTCCTCGATGGTGGGCGCGTACTTAAGATGCTCCGCCTTGCCCGGCGTCAGATGCATTTGGGCGAACTTGTCCACATCCCGGCCTGAACGCACGCCGCAGTAATCGGTGGCCTTCACAAGCTTTTTCGTGGTCAGGTTGATGACGAACTCGCCGGTTTCCCGGATAATATCGTAGGAATACCGGTTCGGTCTTACGGAGATGGATACCATAGCGGGGTCGGAACAAATCGTCCCGGCCCACGCCACCGTAATAATATTTGGTTTTTCACCTTCCCTTCCACAGCTTACCATAACTGCCGGGAGGGGATAGAGCATATTGCCTGCTCTCCAGTGTTGTTTTTTCTTTTCCATATCTTGTAAATTATCTCATTTCTTCCATCTGCTGAATCATACCCGCCAGGGACGGAATCAACTGCTTCTTACGGGATACCAGTCCCTTCAGCTCGTAGCTGTCTCCATCATCCGGCAGCTGGAAGGCTTCCTTCACCAGTGTGTCGGAGTTGGGACCGTAGCACAGAAGCTCGGTGGACTCCTTGATGATATTGGTAAGCATGAAGAAAATCATGTTCAGGCCGCTTTCCCGGTGCGCCACAGGCAGATAGGGAATCAGCTTCTCGCGGATCTCCTCCAGCTCCACCGCATTCATGGAATTGATCTGACCCACGCCGAATTCCACATTTCCCACATCGAAGCGCTTGAAATCCTGGTAGAAAATCTCTTCCGCGGTACGGGAACCCAGGTTGCTGCCTGCAGAGAACATATCGATAGCCAGATCTTCGATATCAACGCCCGCAATCTGCGCCAGATGCTCCGCAGCCGATTTGTCAATGGCCGTACAGGTGGGAGAACGGAACATCAATGTATCGGAAATGATAGCTGAGCATAAGAGACCCGCGATCTTCTTCGGAATCTCCACGCCGCGCTCCTGGTACATCTGATACATGATCGTCGCGGTGCAGCCCAGCGGCTGGTTCCGGAAAAATACCGGAGACATGGTCTCCAGCGTGCCCAGACGATGGTGGTCGATGATCTCCAGAATCTCTGCATGATCAATTCCGTCCACGGCCTGGGATTCCTCATTATGATCCACCATGATAACCTGCTTGCGCTTCAGATTCAACAGGTTCCGTCTGGAAATCATGCCGATATAATTATCGTCCTTGTCCACAATCGGGAAGTCGCGGTAGCGCTTCTGGCCCATGATTTCCTTGATGTCGTCGGTCTTCTCATTGACATTGAAAATGGTCAGGTTCTCGGATTTCATAAAATAACGGATGGGCATACTCTGGTTGATCAGACGCGCCGCCGTAAAGGTATCGTGAGGCGTACTGATCACTACGCAGTGGTGTTCCTGGGCCAGCTTCTTGATGGTCATGGAGACCTTTGCACCCTCGCAGACGATGATACAGCCCGCGCGCATTTCGATGGCGCACAGCTGGGACTCGTAGCGGTTACCCAGGATAACCAGGTCGCCCTCCTCTATGTAGTCCTCCATCAGATCCGGGTTCGCCGCCGCGATGAGTACCTTGCCCTTGTTGTAATAATCCTCGGCGGAGCCCACCAGAATGGTACCCTCCAGGGTGTCGATGATATTGCTGTACTGGGTGTTGGCCTGAGCCAGGATCTTGCTGTCCAGCACATCCATGTAGGATGTGGCGATATCGCCGATGGTAATCAGACCTTCAATCTTCTGTTCCTTGGTAATCGGCAGCGTCACGGCTCCGATACGGCGCATCAGATTCCATGCCTGCTTCAGGGACAGATTGCTCTGTACGCCTTCCGTCTTTCGGATCTCGATATCCTTTACCTGTGTCATCACGTCAGCCACATAGACCGGTGCTTCCGCTTGGAAGAAGTTCAGCACGTACTGCGTCTCCTGGTTCAGCTGTCCGGCACGCGCCGCAATGTATCCGCCGCCCTCCAGCGTATTCTTCAGATACGCATAAGCCAGCGCAGAACAGATAGAATCCGTATCCGGATTTTTGTGACCGATAATATACACCGGTCTCGTCATATCTTTTTCCATTTTAAACCCCTTTTATATACATACTTTCAGTTGCCCTTATTTTACCATTGCCACCACCCTGTATACAAGTGGTATTCCTGTATTTTTTACTGTGCACTCCGTCCACAGTAAAACGCTTCGCGATGCAGCGTTCTTCCCTCGTTTATCCGTCTCAGGCGGACACTGCTCCGCATTGTGCGGACTGCACGACTTCATATTTTTATTTCCTATCATTTCTCTACGTTTTGCTGAAACGTTTTTCCGATATCCTTTGGACTTTTTGTCTATTTTGTCCTGTTTTTTCTTTTCTTTTTTTAGTATTTTGTGCGTTTTCACATTAAGTTCACAATTCGTTCATAATTTATTCATAATCCATTGCTATACTATAATCAAGTTAAGAGAACAGCTTCTTAACGGATGAAAATGCTTTCACTACACATATAGATAAATTTTTTCATAATAGCCTCGGCGTACTTAGTACGTCGGGGCACTCCTCATTTTATAGGAAAATATCTAAGTCTTAAAAAGACCTGAAGCTGGCACTTCAGGTCTTTTACGTCTGCCTTTATCTCGTCATTCCCATATACACAAACACCCGTCCGGTGATGTCGTCCGCCGTCACGGATCCGAAGCTTCTGGAATCCTTGGAATTTTCCCGGTTGTCACCCAGCACGAAATAGCCGGCTGCGGGAACCGTATAGGGATAGGCAATGCTCTCCGACATGGCCTCGGTTTTGCCGACAGCCGTAACCGTCGTGTCCTTCTCTCCGTTGACGATAAGACTGCCCTCTTCCGAGAGTTCTACCACGTCACCGGGCTCCGCCACCACGCGCTTGATGTATTCCACACCGTCTGCCCGGTGAATAATCACCAGATCGTTTCTCTGATAAGTCTCATCCAACCGGTAGAAAAGTACCATTTCCCCGTCTGTCAGACCCGGCTCCATGGAACTGCCACTAACGACTGCCAGGCCAATTACATAATGAAATGCTGCGTAGACCAGCGCTGCCAGCAGGATACATTCTACAATAATGCGCCGGAACTCTTTCCGCCTGCACAACCTTTCTTTTCGTTCTTCCAGTACCTCGTCCACGGACTGAAGCTGTTCTTTTTTCATCTGTGTCAGTCTACTCCTGTTCCACCAGTTCTCCGATTCTCGTCTTCAGCAGAAGGAACCGCTCATTCAGGCGCTCCAGCTCCTCGCTGATCATGGTCAGCTCACGCTTCTGCTGATCGGCTTTTTCCTGCATCTGCGCCTGCATTTCCCGGCGGATTTCCACCCGGGCAGCGGCAATCTGCTCCTGCATCTTCTCGTAGGCTTCCTTCTGCTCCGCGTCGAATTTTTCTTTCAGGACCCGCTGCTCTTTTTCAGCCTGCTCTTTCAGCTCCGCACGCTCTTTTTCCATCTGTGCCTGCAGTTCGGCGCGTTCCGCCTCCTGCTTTTCCCGCTCCTCGGCCAGCTTCTGCTGCTCCTGGGCACGCTCTGCGGCCAGCCGTGCTTTCATGTCCTCAATCTCTTCCTGCTGCTGTCTGCGCATCTGCTTTAGCTGTCCCCGGTTCTGGTCCCGCATCTGCTGGGCCCGGCTCTGGTACATCTTATTTAACTGCTGCATTTTTTCATAGACATCTTCTTTTTGAAATCCAAATATTCCGCTCTTCAATTTCATATTCCTCACAAAATCTGTTATCTCCGGAAACTCTACCTCTACCGTATCCTGCACAATCTCAGGATACTCGAGAGGCTTGCCCTCTACGATTGCTTTGCTCTGTTCTTCCATACTGCCGCCCCCCTTTGTAAGACATCTGAATCACGTTCATACGACCTCAGCAGCAAGCGCTTCAGCCTGTTATTTATCTTTTTTCATAATACCGTATAATCCGCGATTTTACAATACTTATTGTATTTTCCCACATTTTCTGTATGTTTTATCAAAAATTTATAACTGGACTGGTTGTTTTATCAAAAACTGGCTATTTTAAAACAGCCAGTCAGAGGTTATAGTAGCACCTAACAACAGTAGGAAAACAGAGTCGTGCACCTCTGTATGGATTCCACAGAAACTGCTGGGGAAATAAGAAGGAGGAAATTGGAACTGTCCGTTACAGAACAGTTGCAAGAAATTTATCTATGCAGATTACAGAAGCAGCCGCAGTAAAGAAGAGCGGCATTACCACAAAGGAACTTGTTATCGATGCAATGCTGATTGCGCTCACCTATATCTTTACCGCATTTGTAAACCTTCGCCTGCCCATCGCAGCCAACGGCGGACTGATTCACTTGGGAAATGTACCGCTTTTCCTAGCGGCTATCATCTTCGGACGCCGCACCGGAACCCTGGCAGGAGCCTTCGGAATGGGTCTTTTTGACCTGCTGTCCGGCTGGTATCTCTGGGCTCCGTTCACCTTCGTGATTGTAGGCCTTATGGGCTTCACCGTAGGCGCCGTCACCGAGAAGCATCATGGCTACGGCTGGAACGCGCTGGCTATCGCCGCTGCCTGCGTGATTAAAGTGGTTGGCTACTACATTGCCGAGGGCTTTATCTATGGCAACTGGGTCGCTCCGGTTACATCCATTCCGGGTAACCTGGTACAGATTGGCGTGGCCGCTATCATCGTGATTCCGATTGCGGAGCGTCTGAGAATTACCATTCAGAGAAGACTTTAATTTAAAAAGGAGAGTTTCCCATGTACGAAATTATGACACCCGGGCCTACACAGGTCCGGGAAAATGTGTTGGCAGCCAGAAGCCTGCCCTGTACCAATCCGGATCTGGATCCGGACTTTTATACGTTCTATAAGGAGACCTGCGAGCTCATCAGCTCCCTGCTTCGCACAAAGAACGAGGCGCTGATTCTGGGCGGTGAGGGCATCCTTGGCCTAGAAGCGGCCTGCGCCGGTCTCACCGAGCCGGGCGATCGGGTGCTGATCATCGACAATGGCGTCTTCGGCAAGGGCTTTGCCGACTTTGTAAAAATGTACGGCGGAAATCCGGTGCTGTATACGGTGGATTATCTGGAAGCGGTCGATGTGGACGCACTGGCAGATTTTCTGAAGAAGGATCATGCTTTTAAGTATGCTACAGTGGTTCACTGTGATACCCCCAGCGGCGTGCTCAATGATATTGCTCGGATTTGTCCGCTGCTGAAATCCTATGGCATTCTGACTGTCGTAGATTCTGTCTCCGCCATGTTTGGCGAAGAGGTTCGTGTAGATGATTTTCAGATTGATTTGCTCTGCGGCGGCTCTCAGAAGGTGGTTTCCGCCCCTCCGGGACTGACCTTTGTGACTGTCAGCCCTGCTGCATGGACAGCTATGAAGGAGCGGAAAACGCCGATAGCTTCCTTTTACGCGAATCTGATGACCTTTGACGGGTATTTTGAAAAGCAATGGTTTCCGTATACCATGCCCATCAGTGATATTCGGGGACTGCGGGCCGCTTTTGAGAATATTAAGGCAGACAGCACCATCCTGGAGCGGCATGCGAAGATTGCCCAAGCGGTGCGTACGGCGCTGACTGCTTGTGGATTGAAACTGCATACGCGCAATGGGTATTCGAATACGGTATCTGTGTTTGACGTGCCGAAGGAAACGACGGCGGCAGCGATTTTGACAGCGGTTCGTGAGAAGTATAACATTATGCTGGCAGGATCCTTTGATGTGCTGGAAGGGCAGGTTATCCGGATTGGACATATGGGAGAAAATGCGCGGCCGGAGAAGCTGGAGGCTGTGATGAAGGCGCTGGATCAGGTACTGCCGGAGCTGGGAGTGCCGATGACTGGTTCTCTTACAGAAACTTATTTGAACGCTTTGAAATAGCGTTTGGTTAGGACGGACGCGGCTGCTGTTTTTGTATATAACTACTTTAGAACTTTTTATAATTAGCTTTCCTTAATTAAAAACACCCCTGTATTTAGTTTTTATGCATACAGGGGTGTTTTAGTTTACATAAGTAATTGTGTGAATTCTATTTACTTTTTGATTTCTTCGGTTTCTACGATGAAGCGGACACTTCCGGTCTTGCCCTCGGCAAGCCCGGCGAAGTTGTCGTAGCCATCGTCGGCCCCTTTCACTGCCCGCAGCCGGTTCATTACGTTACGGAAGTCAGAGCCGCCTAATTTGGTGAGTTCGGCGATGCCGTCGTCTTTGAAGTCGCGGACGCCGTCGCGCAGTTCTTTGACGCCGTCCAGGGCTTCCCCAAAGCCACGGTAGAGCTCGCCGCCTGCGGTGCAGAGGGTGGTGCCGCCTTCTACGACTTTGGTGGTGCCCTCGTAGAGGGCGCTGACGCCTGCAGTGTAGGCGGTCAGGCCGGTAGTCAGCTGCCTGCTGCCCTCGGCCAGGGCTGCTGCCGAGGCAGCAAGCTGGCTCCTGAGCTCTCCTGCGGAAGTTCCCGCTTCAGACAGTGTCTTCGCGTAGGCTGCCAGGTTCTGTGCGTCCTCTGCGGTCAGGCCTAAGGCCGCCAGGGCCTCTTGCTGCGCCTTACCTTCTTCACTCTCAGGATCCGCTTCCGCTGCCGCTCCCAATGCCGATACCGTCTTCGCGAAGGCAGCCTGGCCTGCCACCGCTGCTTCATTTCCAGCTGCTTCGCTTTCAGACGCACCGTTCTCGCCAGAATTGCCCGTCGTACCGCCTGCCGCGCCAAGCGCCGCGTTCAGCTGCTCCAGTCCGCTTTGCAATGCCGCCGCGCCGTCGTTCAGGGCTTTACTGTTCTCATTCAGCTTCCCGGCTCCGTCCTTCACCTGATTCATGGCGTCCCGCAGGGCCGTCACACCATCGGTAAATTCATCCAGATACTCGTTGAAATCTTTGAGGCCGTCATAGAGCTCCCCGACGCCCTCATCCATATCATCCACGCCGTCCTTCAGATCATCCATGCCGTCCGCAAAATCGTCGGCGTCCTTCAGGTCGTCCGTGTCCAAATCCTCCAGCAGTCCCGGTGTAATGACGGTAGCCGTAAACTCCAGCTCGAAATCTTTGGCGTCTGCGCTCACTTCCACATACTCTGGAATGTCGATGTCCTCGGTCACCTCATAGCCGGACAGCTGCAGACTGTCCGCCAGGCCCGGCATGGCGCATCCGATGACCATGCTCTGGTCGTCCATGTTCATCAGTTTTCCATTGGTTACTTCGATGTTGGAGAAGGTATCGGAGGGCAGTACCAGAGCCGACATGACCAGGAACGGGGTCTGTACTTCATAGGCTTTTTTCTTTACGGTCACGGTCTCTGTAGCTGTATTTTCATAGTCGAAGCGAATTGTCACCCTGCCGCTTTTTCCGGCCAGCTTTTTCGGGCTTATCTGCTCGCCGTTCAGATAGTAGGTGACTTTTACCCTGACCGGAGGCTCTGCGTCGCTGGTTCCCTTATAGGAGATGTCCGCGCCGTGATTTTCCCAGATGAGGCTTCCGTCGGAGCCCTGCGTATATTCCTCGTCGCCCCTGGTGTTACGGATGTCCTTCAGGTTACTCTGATCCCGGATATCGGATCCATCGGACGGGTGCTTCAGGGTGGTTTCCACCGTGATTTCCTTGGTGTTTCCTTCCGCATCTGATTTTATGTAAACCGTTTCGGTTTTATCTTTTTCCAACGCGGATTCCTGATTTTCTGTCGTCTCCCCGGAAGCTGTTCCGGAAGCACTGGACGCCGTCGTCCCCTTGGAAGCCGCATTTCCATCGTCCTTCGCACTTTTATTTTTCATTCCGAAGCTGACTGCCGCTCCGGCTGCCACGACTACCAGCAGAAGCAGGAGCAGCATCAGCTTCTGCAGCAATAATTTCTTTCCGTTCATACTCTCACTCCTCCCGCTATTCCACATTCTTCAACGCCGCATCCATGGGCACATGCCGGATTTTCCGGTATTCCAGCAGGGCCACCATCAGATAGGTCGCAAAGCCCATTACAAACATTTTCACATAAATCTCCGGTCCGATGTAGAAGGTAATCCAGCCGCTGATGCTCTGCAGCATCATCATGCGGAACAGCACCTCCATGATTTCGTATTCGATGGGCAGGCTGATAAGCAGAAACAGGATTACTACTATTGTGGTTGACATAATGTATAATCCACTGATTTCCCGATTGGAATAACCCAATATCTTCGTCATAGAGATGGACTGGGCATTCTTCTCAATGATGATTTTTGACAGCAGGTAGACCAGCACCATAAACATTAGAATCGCAAATCCATTGACCAGCCCCATCATGCTTCCCATGGACACGTTGAGCTGCCTGGAAATCTTCGTCAGCGCTTCCACATCGATTACCGAACCGATGTATTTCTCATCAATGTCTGTAATCTCCGTATCAGACAGATAACCGCTGAAATAATCATTTCCCAGGTCGAATAAGGTGTTCAGCTGCTTCTGGGACATGAAGATAGTCAGGCCGCCCTCGTAATGATAGACGCCGTCCACCCGGAAGGTATAGGCGTCGGTACCGTACTCCTCATACAGGGTAATCTCATCTCCGGGCTTCAGCAGATACTTCTCCGCATAAGCCGATGACACATACACGCCGCCATCCCGGAAATCAATGGGAATATACCGGCTGTCATCCTGCAGGCCGTAAAGCATCACACTCTCCTTCATGTAGGGCTCCTCCGGCGTATTTAAGGTGTAGGCGCTGAACTTCTCCGCGTCCTCATTTTCCGTCTCCACCTCATTCTGAAAGTACAGCATAGAAATCATACTCTCCAGCTTCTTATCTTCATTCATGGCGTCATAGGGCACCTGCAGGATATACTGGTAATTGCAGAGCAGGTTCTGCTCGATTTCCGCCTGGTAGTGGTCCAGCACCGCCGGAAGGGCCAGCCCGAACATCAGCAGCATATTGGCGAAAATGATTCCGATAAAGAGAATCAGGTAGTTCCCGGCATTCTGGAAAATGACCCGTAAGCGGAACCGGGTAAAAAACGGGATATGGGGGCTTAGCGGCATGGCGTGCTTCTGCTTCCGTCGGCTCAAATCACGCCGCAGGAATTTCAGCGGCGATAAACTCAGCTTTCGCCGAAGCACCAGATAGTTGACCACCATCATCAGAATCACCGGAACCACCGTGGTCTCCAGAAATGCCTCCGCATTCCAGACGGTTACGTAGGTGGGCAGGCTGTAGCTGCCGTAATACATTCCGGCGCAGACCTCTTTCAGGGAAGTATAGCCCAGAATATTACCGATCAGGGCGCTGGTCAGCGTCACGATGGTCGGCATGGTCATATAATGTCGAATCAGTTCGTTTTTCGTATAACCGGAGGCCCGCAGGGTACCGATGACATTGGCCTCCTTGGAAATGGTATTGCTGGTGGTGATTCCGAAAACGAAAGCCATTATCAATATGACGATATACAAAAGAATTACCATCATGGCCTTGTCTCCGCCCATATCGTCGCCGGTAAACTGAATCGCCTGGTTCTGATAGGTGGGAATGAAATTCTCCAGCTCGGCCTCATTTAAGATGCCCTGCATCAGATCCTCGGCGGCGTCCTGCTCAGGCTTGCCCTCCGCCGGCTTCACATCATACTTCCATGCATAATTCCAATACAGCTCATCTTTACTAAAATCCTCGAACATCTCCGGCGTCACGATGGCCACGCCGAATTTTACCGCGTCAAACATACTGTCGTTGTTATCCCGGAAGAGGCAGCTGTAATCGGGCAATGCCACCAGACCGGTGACAGTCCAGGAGCGGGCACCGCTTTCCAGGGTATCGCCGATGGTCAGGCTGTTGTTATCGGCGTACATGCGGTCGATGGCAATCTCGTCCGCCGATGTCGGCATTGCGCCCTGCATCAGGCAGACCAGATCCACCTGCTCCCGATTCGGATAGATACGCAGGGTACTGCCGTTGGTCAGGGCTTCCTCGGCGTAAAACAGGTCGTAGACCGTAACGCCCAGATCCCGGATGGACTTTAACTGGGCCTTGTTGGCCTTCTCGCCCAGCCGGAAGTTACCATCCTCAATATTGTATCTTTCAAACCCCTCGTTATAGGCAATGAGCAAGCTGCCGTCCGCCACCAGAAAGCCCGATACCAGGCTGATGGTTCCGGCCAGCAGGAGGAAAATCACCAGATATTTTCCAAATTCACTTTTCAGCTCGCGCAGCAAGCGCTTCCGCAGCGGATTTTTCATACGTCTCCCCCTACCACTCCAGATCCTCTGCCGGAATCCTGTGTTCGTTCCGGTAGTCCTTGCGGATCATGCCGTCGCGCAGCCGCACCACACGATCCGCCATATCCTTGATGGCGTCGTTGTGGGTGACCATGATGACGGTGTTGCCGTACTTCTGGTTGACGGTCTCGATGAGCTTCAGGATGTCCTTGGACGTCTGATAGTCCAGGGCTCCGGTGGGCTCGTCGCAGAGCAGGATGTCCGGGTTTTTCACAATGGCACGGCCAATGGCAGTACGCTGCTGCTGTCCGCCGGAAAGCTGGTTTGGCAGCTTCCCACGGTGGTCGTAGAGGCCCAGGGTGTGGAGCAGCTCGTCCACGTCCAAGGGCTTGTCGCTTAAGTAAGCGCCCACCTCGATATTTTCCCGGACGGTCAGATTCGGGATCAGATTATACATCTGGAAAATGTAGCCCAAGTGCTTCCGGCGGTAAGCCGTCAACTTCTTCTCCTTCATGTCAGCCATCCGCTCACCCTCGATGCAGATGTCGCCCTCGTCAGCTGCGTCAATGCCGCCGATGATATTCAGGAGCGTAGATTTACCGGAACCGGATGGCCCCAGCAGCACACAGAATTCGCCCTGTTCCATGGACAGGTTGATCCCCTTTAAAACCTCAATGCGACTGTCGCCGGAGCCGAAGGATTTTTTTATATTGTTGATGGTAAGAAACATGACTCCCTCCCCCAATTGCTGTATTTTGCAAGTTAGTTAATGCAAACTAACTTTACAGGGAAATTATAGTATAATGAGAACGAGATTTCCATAGTTTTTTTACCCAATTTTTGTATTTTATCCGTAAAAATGCACCGGATCATGCTTTCTAACATAATCCGATGCATTCGTATCTACGCCTCCGGGCTCCGAAGCCCCCGTGTATTCTTCTCCACCAGCTTCCGCGCCACCATAATCTGATGTCCGCAGCCCATGCATTTCAGGCGAAAATCCGCGCCGACCCTTAAGATCTCCCACTCAGAGCTTCCGCAGGGATGCGCCTTCTTTAATTTTACGATATCTCCTACTTTATATTCCACTTAAAACCTCTCCGATATTGCCCTGGATCAGCAAATCCGCGCCGTCATCCCGGGGCGTGGCGTCCCGATTGATGACAACCAGATGCTTTCCGGTAAAATAGTCAATGAGTCCTGCTGCCGGATACACCGCCAGGGACGTGCCGCCGATGATCAGCATATCCGCCTGGGAGATAGCCCGCACCGCGCCCCGAAGAGTCGCGTCGTCCAGCCCCTCCTCGTAAAGCACCACATCCGGCTTGATGATACCGCCGCACCCGCACCGGGGCACGCCCTCGGAATGCAGCATATACTCCATATCATAGAACTTCCCGCACTTCTGGCAGTAATTCCGATGCACCGAGCCGTGCAGCTCATAGACCCGCTTACTTCCTGCCATCTGATGAAGCCCGTCGATGTTCTGGGTCACCACGGCGTTCAGCTTACCCGTAGCCTCCAACTCCGCCAGCTTCTTATGGGCCGCATTGGGCTTCGCATCCGGGCAGAGTAGCTTCTTCCGGTAAAACCGGTAGAATTCCTCCGGGTTCCGCACAAAAAAGCTGTGGCTGATGATGGTCTCCGGCGGATACTTCCACTCCTGATGATAGAGACCGTCCACGCTCCGGAAATCCGGAATGCCGCTCTCGGTGGACACGCCCGCGCCGCCGAAAAATACGATTGCGCTGCTTTCCTCCACATACTGTTTCAAAAGCTTTATCTTATCCTCTGTTCCCATAGCAATCCCTCCTGTTCGCTACGTTCACAACCTTTTAATATATCTTCTTCGCATGCACCAGGAACCGCTTCTCTCCGTGCTTCGTACAGGTGGACAGGGTAATGATGGAATCCTCCTTCGTCACCGTCACGCTGGTGTCATAGAGGGACCGTCCCTTGATGGTCTTCAGATACTCCTCGTAGGTCTCGTCCGGCGCGAAGCCGATGGTGTAGCTGTCGCTGTCCGCCTCTGCCTCGTATACGGAGAAAATCTGATAAGCATGGGTTCCGTCCGCCAGGTCGATGTAGACATTGGGATGGGCCACCAGATAGGATGCGGAGCTGTACTCCTTCAGTCCCGCGAACATGGAACCATTTTTCATATTATGCCCGTAAATAATCGTATGTAAATCGGAGAAATCCCCATTATTCAGCGTCTCTACAAAAATGCTGCCTGCACTGTTCAGCTTCTTGCTGAAGGTATGATTCAGATAATAGGAATCGTCGCTGGTATGCATCAGCGGATAGCTGATCTGGGTACCCGGAATCTGAATCCAGCCCACCGTATCGGAATTCTGCGCCTGCAGCTCGCTGATAGCTACACGCTGTACCTGCTCTTCGGTATCGCCCTCTGCCTCAGTTCCATCCTCATTTTCTCCATCCCCGGTATCCGCAGTTACCGGTTCTTCCACCGGTTCCTCCGACACATAGGTCTGCAGCTTATCGTACTCGTCTGTTCCTTTCTTATACTCAATGAAAATGCCGGACAACTGCCAGATGCTGACTCCCAATACCACCACGCAGATGACCAGCACAATCATCAGCGGGACAGACATTTTGTTCTTCTTCTTTTTTCTGTTCTCGACCGCCATAATAGCCTCCTCAATCACTGTTCCTGTTTTTCCTCATTTTACCAGAACCACATGGAAAGATCCAGTGGCAGCTTCTCTTCTCCGGCGCAGACCGCTATGCTGACCGGTTCCTTTTCCACCCGGTAATTTCTTATAAAATACGGTTCTTTTCGAAGCTCCTGCCGCACCCTTTCTTCCGTCGTGTCAAAGGCATAAAGCGGAATCCGCAGGCCTTCGCCAATGGCTTTCAGAAAACTTTCCTTCCGCACCCACAGATCACAGAAGGCTTCCACCGGTTCTTCCGCCTCCTCCGAAGCTGCCCCGCCACAGGCCCTGTCAAAGGCTTCCCGTTCCCGCAGATGCATTTTATCCACAATCCGCCGCCATTTCGGGTGTGCTTTCCACATTTCCGTATCGACACCCACCGGCTTATCCCCAAAGGCACAGGCTATGTAGGGGCCGCTGTGGGAAATGCTGATGTACAGATCCGAATAGCCTTCCAGATACGGCTTTCCCTTCTCATCCTTCTCTATCCGAACTTCAGCCGCCGGGATTCCATATTCATTTTCCAGGGCAGACACGAGTAATTCTCTGGCCGCTTCGGACGGATCCTGACCCTCTCCTGTCCGTGCCAGACGGATTTTTACCATTTACCAGCACCTATTTCTCTGCAAATAAAATCTGTTCCGCCAGTTCTGCCGCATCCGCAATACAGTCATTACAAGAGCGAAGCGGACAGCCTGTCTCCACACCTTTCAGCTCCTTACAGACCAGAGATCCATTCTTCTTCTGAAACGCCTCCACGAGCTGCTTCGAAATCTGATACGTTTTTCCCTTACTCACGGGCGCTTCCAGATCACCGCAGCTGTTCTTCAGTCCCGCCAGCATCACTGCGCCGGATACCGCGCCGCAGGTAGCCTGCATGCCGCCCATACCAAGCCCAAAGGCTTCCGTCGCCCGAAATACGCTCTGCTCATCCAGTCCCACCAGATCGCAGTAAGCGCAGGCCACAGACTGCGCGCAGTTATATCCTTTCCTATGGTTTTCCAGTGTCTTCTGTATTCTGCTTTCCATTTTACAAAATTTTCCTTTCACTTATTTTTTCTGCTTATCCAGTAATTCCTGCAGCGCCTCATCGCTGTCAGAGATCCACACGTCCTCTTCCTCGGCGTTCAGTCCCAGATATTCCCTTAAGGTACAGGTCTCATCGCTGTTACCCCAGTCCTCAATGTATTTGTCGATGGCTTCAAAGGGAAGCTCCCCCGCCAGGTATTTTTCCTTGAACTTCATAAGTCCCTCCCGTCCGCATATTCTGTGCTTAGTATACTACACTTTTCTGCTTTCTACAAAGCCTTTTGCATACAAAAACGGAGCAACGTCAAAGCGCTGCTCCGTTTGGATACATTTTTAAAGCTTATGCTGCCTTCTTCGGATTTCTCAGAGTCTGAACACCTTCAATAACCAGGACGATAGCCAGGACAATCAGAAGGATACCAAAGATAGTCTGCGCCCAGGGACCCCAGTCTGCGCCGCCTGCCGCAATCATGCCGATCTGGTTCTTTACTGTCAGGCACAGAGAGCAGATGGTTACAACGATCATGAATGCCATCGGAATCAGGAACATCTTGTTGTTCTTGCCTGCGTTGCCAAGCCAGGTAGCTACAGCCAGAAGGCCGATGCCTGCCAGCAGCTGGTTCGCTGCTCCGAACAGACCCCAGATCTTTGCGTAGCCTGTCATACCGAGCAGGATACCCAGAACTACTGTCAGGATAGTGGCGAAGTACGGATTAACCATAACCTTCTTCCAACCTTCCTTTACATCCCTTGCTGTCTCGCCCGGCTCAAGCCAGAACTCCTGGAACATGAAACGTGCCAGACGTGTAGCAGTATCCAGTGAGGTCAGACAGAATGCGGAGTAGGTCAGTACCAGAAGAGAATTCAGGATGCTGTAGCTTCCCGGAATGACGTCATCGATCATGTGAGCAATACCACCGCCGAAGATCGCTGTAGCTCCGGTCAGAGCCGCGTCCGGATGAGCTGCGTTCCACTTATAAGCATAGCCGATAGCGCACAGAGTCAGGACTGCAAGTACGCACTCCAGAAGCATGCCGCCGTAAGCGATGGGCTTTGCGTCCTTCTCTTTATCCAGCTGCTTGGATGTGGTTCCGGAGGATACCAGGGAATGGAAACCGGAAATAGCGCCGCACGCAACTGTGGTAAACAGAACCGGGAACATATACTGTACACCATTTCCGTTATCTACAGCGAAGCTGGTCACTGCCGGGAAGGTGCTGTCAAAGGTCGGATGTGCTACAACTACGCCGAAGAACGCTACTGCCAGCATTGCGTAAAGCAGGAAGGAGCTCAGGTAGTCACGGGGCTGCAGCAAGATCCATACCGGTGTAACAGAAGCGATGGCGATATAGATACCTACAATCCACATCCACGCCTTAGTAGACAGGTAAATCGGATGGAAGTTCATTCCGATAGCCATAATCAGTACGATAGCCAGTACGCCGACTACGGAAGCGATGCCCATGGGCATGTTCCGACGATATACACAAAAACCGAATACGATAGCAATGACGATGAACAGCATGGAGATCATGGCTACGGTAGCCGGAGTCTCGGACGCCGCCAGATTCAGGGCGCCGCTCTCATCGTATACAGCGCCGAAGGTAGATGCTACGATAGAAGCGAATGCCGCTACTACCAGAATCAGGGTCAGGTAGGAGAAGATGATGAACAGCTGCTTTGCGCGCTTGCTCATGTTCGAGGAAATAATCTCTCCGATGGACTGTCCCTTGTTACGAACGGAGGCGAACAGCGCGCCGAAATCATGGACGCCGCCGAAGAAAATACCGCCAACCAGAACCCAGAGAGTTACAGGCAGCCATCCGAACATCGCTGCGCCAATCGGTCCGGTAATCGGGCCTGCGCCTGCGATAGAGGAGAAATGATGTCCCATCAGAACCGGGGCTTTCGCCGGAACATAGTCTACACCATCTTCCATAGTATGAGCCGGTGTCTCAGTTTTGCTGTCGCCTACGCCCCACTGCTTGCAGAGCCATCCGCCGTAGAAGATGTAGCCCGCAATCAGAATTGCGACACAGACGATAAGAAGTACCAGTGAATTCATTGTTACATACTCCCTTTCTTTTTCTTTGCATATAAAATTTTTTTCAAAATTTTCGCTGTATGACGGCCTCCCCCGTTGGCATCAATCTGTCCCGTGGAAACCTGGACTACCGCAGTGTGGTGGTCCATCCAGCCGTGCAGTGAAAAATGAAAACTTTTGTAAATGCGGCATTTCTTCAATGCCTTCCGCGCATCCTCATCACAGGTATCACAGATGAAAACCGGCGTAATATAGGAAGCCATATGGCCCGGTCCCGGCTTGACGCGCTGCATCCCGTCCTCCTGGATGTAATCTCTCCATTTCTCGTAGAGCTCCAGGGTCAGATGCGGGATATCCACGATGTAGAGAAATTCCTCATTGTCCGCGGACCAGAGCTCGGCCTTTTTTGACAGCACATATTTCTCAGAATGTTCAAAGAAATCACAGCGGGCCGCAATCGGAGTCTCATCCTCCTGCATGTGGATATCGTAATAGGTTCTATAGCTTTTCAGCAGCCGTTCAATGGCCGCCCCTCTTGTATACTCCATGTATATAGCACTTTCTATATAAATCTAAAAAATTGATAAACTTTCTTAAAAACTTTTTATAGTATAATACTTTTTAGGTATTGTTGCAATACCTTGCGGATGAAAATCTACGATTTTTTACAAAAAGTTGTATGTTTCACCATATTTCGGCGCAAGCACGGACTTTATACTCATCGCTCGTGCAAAAAAAGAAAGCCGCGGCAGATAACGCACTCTGCTACGGCTTTCTTAGTATTTAACGGTTACCTTGAAGGGCTTTACAGATACTTCTTCAGCTCTTCTGCCTTGTCTGTCTTCTCCCAGGGCAGATCAAGGTCTGTACGGCCAAAGTGACCATAAGCTGCTGTCTGCTTGTAAATCGGTCTGCGCAGATCCAGCATACGGATGATGCCTGCCGGACGCAGGTCGAAATTCTCACGGATAAGCTCTACCAGCTTGGTATCAGACAGCTTGCCGGTTCCAAAGGTATCCACGTTGATAGAAGTCGGTCTTGCCACACCGATAGCGTAGGACAGCTGAATCTCACACTTGTCAGCCAGGCCTGCAGCCACGATATTCTTTGCCACGTACCGTGCTGCGTACGCTGCGGAACGGTCTACCTTGGTGCAGTCCTTGCCGGAGAAGGCTCCACCGCCGTGACGCGCCATTCCGCCGTAGGTGTCCACGATAATCTTACGACCGGTCAGTCCGCTGTCGCCGTGGGGTCCGCCGATAACAAAACGTCCGGTCGGATTGATATAAAACTTGGTATCGTCATCTACCATCTCTGCCGGAAGGATCGGATCCAGAACGTATTTCTTGACATCCTCGTGAATCTGCTCCTGTGTCACATCCTCGCTGTGCTGGGTAGAGATAACAACAGCGTCCAGACGCACCGGCTTGCCGTTCTCATCGTACTCTACGGTCACCTGGGACTTTCCGTCCGGACGAAGGTAGGTCAGAGTACCATCCTTACGAACCTTGGTCAGCTGCTTGGTCAGCTTATGCGCCAGGGAAATCGGATAGGGCATCAGCTCCGGAGTTTCGTTGACTGCGTAGCCGAACATCATACCCTGGTCGCCGGCGCCGATGGCTTCGATCTCGTCCTCGCTCATCAGGTGCTCCTTGGCTTCCAGCGCCTTGTTTACGCCCATGGCGATGTCGGCGGACTGCTCGTCAATGGCTGTAATAACCGCGCAGTTGTCGGCGTCAAAGCCGTATTTTCCACGGTCATAGCCGATCTCGCGCACGGTATCGCGAACGATTTTCTGAATATCTACATAGCCCTTGGTGGTAATCTCGCCCATAACGAGTACCAGGCCGGTAGTGGTAGCGGTCTCGCAGGCTACGCGGCTCATGGGATCCTGCTCCAGCAGGGCGTCAAGAATGGCGTCGGAAATCTGATCGCAGATTTTATCCGGATGGCCTTCGGTTACGGATTCTGAAGTAAATAATAATTTTTCCATGGTCTCTTCCTTTCTTCTTTTTTACTTGTGTACGGAAACAAAAGTTAAGGCCCGCTTAATTTTAAGCGGACCTGTTTATATCACGATAACCAAATCCTCTTATTGTTCGATTCAACTCGCTCAGGTTGGCACCTTCCGCTTACGCGGGGTTGCCGTGACTTCACAGATCCTTTGTATCTCCATCACTCTGAATAAGAGAAAATTTACAATATTCAATTTGCTTATCACGTGCTATACATTACACTACTCCGGGTGTTTTGTCAACCCACTCTGAGGCGAAATTTCTGAAGCGCGCGCTCATCTTCCACTTTCTCAATCTCAGCGCCCAGAGAACGGAGCTTTTCATCAAATCTCTCATAGCCGCGCTCAATGAAATGGATGTCGTCTACGATGGTGATACCGTCCGCTGCCAGACCCGCGATAACCAATGCCGCTCCCGCACGGAGATCCGGACTGGATACCTGCGCACCGGTGTAGCGCTCCACGCCCTCGATAATGGCGGTGTTACTCTCCACCTTGATATTCGCGCCCATACGCGCCAGCTCATCCACATATTTGAAACGATTCTCGAAAATGCTCTCGGTCACAATACTGCTGCCCTTGGCCAGCGCCAGGGTTGCGGTAATCTGAGGCTGCATATCCGTCGGGAATCCCGGGTAAGGCAGTGTCTTGACATTGGTGCTGCGAAGTCCCTTGGAGCATACCACGCGGACTGCGTCGTCCAACTCCTCAATCTCACAGCCAATTTCCAGAAGCTTGGAAGTGGTGGCCTCCAGATGCTTCGGGATCACATTCTTGACCGTCACATCACCTCGGGTCGCCGCCGCCGCAAACATGAAGGTTCCTGCTTCAATCTGATCCGGGATAATCGAATACTCCGTGCTGTGAAGCTTCTCAACACCCTTAATTCGAATCACATCCGTACCTGCGCCCTTGATGTTGGCACCCATGCTGTTCAGGAAGTTCGCCACGTCTACCACATGGGGCTCCTTAGCCGCATTTTCCAGAACGGTATTGCCCTCCGCCATAGATGCTGCCATCATGATATTGATAGTCGCTCCTACAGAAACCACATCCAGATAGATATGGCTGCCGCGCAGATGCTCTGCCTCGGCCATGATGGATCCGTACTCAATCTTCACGTCAGCGCCCATAGCCCGGAAGCCCTTCAGATGCTGATCGATAGGTCTGCTGCCGATATTGCAGCCGCCCGGAAGGGGAACCTCAGCCTTCTTATACTTACCAAGCAAAGCGCCCAGCAGATAATAAGAAGCCCGAATCTTCTTAATATATTCATAGTCAACACTGTAATCCCCGATGCGGGATCCGTTGATTTTTACCGTATGACGATCGAGGCGGTCTACCTGTGCGCCGATCTGCTGCATAGCTTTCAGGAGTACATTGATATCCCGTACATCCGGAAGATTCTCTATCAAAACTGTCTCATCTGTCATAATTGCTGCCGCAAGAATTGCAAGGGCCGCGTTCTTCGCGCCGCCGATCTCTACCTCGCCGACAAGGGGGTTGCCACCTTTAATCACATACTGATCCATAATAACTCCCGTTTCTCTGCTTTCTGTTCTCTGAATTTATTATCTATGTTTTATATCATTTCCAAAAATGTCTATTTTAGTCTTAGTTTAGTATACCACAAACTTTCTATTTGTAAATACCGTATATTTCACGAAAAATGCCCATTTTCAGGAGAAAACTCTGCATTACTTACACGATTTTGTTTTTCGCTTCTTCCCTTATTTTCGCAAATACGCTATAATATTCTTTGTATTGCTATGGATTTTGAGGAGATTACTATGAAGCCTGTATTTTTTATTGATTATGATAACACAATCTTCAGTCATCAGACCGCTTCCATTCCGGAAAGCGCTGTTGCCGCTCTGAAAATGCTTCAAGAAAAGGGCTGCCCTGTGGCAATTGCCAGTGGACGCTCCCTGCGGACTTCCCAGCTGCCGGAGGAGTTACGGGAACACTTTACACCAGACTGTTTTGTCAGCTCCAACGGTGCGATTGTGGAGATCGAAGGAAAGCTGGTCTGGGAAAAATATTTCGATCCGGAGCTTCAGAAACGGATTCTGGATTATGTGCTGGAAAAGCAGTACTGCCTGACCTGCGGCTACAACAATATCTGGTACACCTCCAATATCGACCGCTTTATGAAAAATATTTCTCCGGCACGGAAAGCCATGGCTCCCCGGCACGGGAAGGATTTTCTGGAGCTGTATGAGAAAAGGGTTCCTTCCTTCTTCCTTGCGGACTCCAGAGAAGCTATCGACGACCTGCAGGCGCATTTTCCGGAAGTAAAGCTGCTCTACATGGGCGACAATCTGGGCGGAGCCGATATCATTCCCCGGGAAAACGGCAAAGTAATTGGTGCCAAACGGGTGCTTGACCATTATCACACGGATCTTTCAAATGCGGTGGCCATCGGCGACAGCATGAACGACATCGAGCTTATCCGGGCCGCCGGCTTCGGCATCGCCATGGGAAATGCCATGACAACGGTGCAGTCTATTGCAGATTATGTAACCGCCGATATTGATCAGGATGGACTGGCTCAGGCTATTAACCGGGCACTTACACATTTTGCTGACCTATTTGCCTGAACTGACTTTTCAGAACAAGAAAAGGATTCGTACTTTGCCTGAATAACACAAAGCACGAATCCTCTTTTTTTAATAAATTCCGCCGCACCGCCGATCCCGTCTGCGGCATCTCCGGCTGTACATCTCATTCAACAGCATCACCGTCACGAAATCCTCCAGCCAGTTCCGCCCGTTGACCTCCTGCATCATCAAATCATCCTGATACGCGCTCTTATCCAACCGCTCGTAAATGCTGCGGCTTACGCGCCGGATCATCAGCTGATCCGGATATTCGTCAAACATGAAGCTACCCTCGTACTCCTGCATATCGCAGGCCTTCTCTACCAACGGCTGAATACGTCTTGCAAGCATTGGATACAGCTCCCGAAAGCGTCTCTGATCGCGCGTTTTCTCATCTTCCCACGGCAGAAAAGGGTAAAACGGATATGCCTGATACATTCCGAAACCGGATTGCAGTTCGTCGTCATATTTCATGGGGATATCCTTTTTGTAGTAGTATATGCGCGCGGCAGGGTTTCGACACCGGGCTCAGTCTTCCGCCTCGCGGATAGCCTCCACATAGCGCTCCGTAATGATTTCCGGCCTGGTAATGGAGGTTCCCACCACGACTGCATGCGCTCCTGCTTTCAGGGCTTCCACCGCCTCCTGTTCACAGCGGATCTTACCCTCCGCAATAATGGGAATATCCGTAATTGCGTGAATCTGGCGAATCAGATCCAGATTCACGGCTTTCACCTCCTGGCTTTCCCGGGTATACCCCGACAGAGTGGTGGAAATCAGATCAAACCCCATGGGAATGATACGTTCTGCCTCTTCCAGTGTTGAAATTTCTCCCATAACCAACGCATCCGGATAATGCTCGCGAATCTGTCTCAGAATTTCTTCCGGTGTTTCGCCGCCCGGCCGTCTCCGGGGCGTCGCGTCCAGCGCGATAATTTCCGCTCCCGTTTCCAGAATATCCGCCGCGCTCTGATAAGTTGGCGTTATGTAGACTTCATATTCATCGCTGAACTGTTTGTTGATACCGATAATCGGCAAATGTACTTTTTCCCTGATACGGGTGATATTATCTACACCCGTGGCACGGATTCCTGCTGCTCCTCCCTGCTCGGCGGCCGCCGCGAAGGCGGCCATAATATCGGCGCCATACATGGGCCAGCCGACCCGAGCCTGACAGGATACAATCAGCTTTCCTTTGATTTTCTCTAAAACATCTTTTCCTCTTTGATTCATCAGAAGAGACCTACCGCCTTTCCGGCAATGCCAAGTACAAAGCTTGCGATAATACAGATATACATTCCCTTTTTATTCTTTACCATAATCCGATAATATCCAAGCACCAGCAGAAGCGGGAGCAGGCTCGGCATCAGGGAATTGATAATATCCTGAAGGATAATCTCTTTCTCACCGATATTCCATACGCAGGCAATATTCAGCTTTACAAAACCCACAATCATGGCTCCGACCACCATCATGCCTACGATCGTCGCGCCCTCCACAAACTTGTCGATGATTTCGCTGCTCTTCATCTTTACCACAAGGTTGGTTCCCCATGCATAGCCGTATTTGATAAACAGCCATCTGGAGCATACGTTTAAGAGCACATTGGGCACGATAAAGATAACCGGCCCCATGGGATTGCCATCCAGAGCCAGCGCCGCGCCGATAGCCGCGAAGATGGTCATAAAGGTGGCCTTGAACACCGAATCTCCGATACTGGAAAGCGGTCCCATCAGGGCTGCCTTCGCGGAAGAAATCGCCTCTGCGGAAATGGGTCTTCCCGACGCGCGCTGTTCCTCCAGTGCCAGTGTCACGCCCAGAACCGCATTTCCGGTATAGGGATGGCAGTTGAAGAACTCATTATGTCTCTGCAGTGCCTCTTTAAAATCATCCTGATTCGGATAAAATACCTTCAATGCCGGAATCATGGCATAGCAAAAACCAAGAGAGCAGTAACGCTCATAGTTAATCGTAGTCATGGAGAAGAAGGAACGCCAGAATACTTTTTTCAGCACCTTTTTGTCCAACTGACCCTCTGTGGCTCCGGATTCTTCCTCATCCTCATCGTCAAAACCGTCATCCGCATCCTTTTTCCGCATGGCATTCATAGCGCAGACCATAGCCAGGGCAATGATGGAAATCGCCAGTACATTCAGTCCCAGATAAATAGAAAATACAAAGCCCAGCGCGAAGAACGACCAGTATTTTTTGAAATTCATCATCTTCAACAGCATTGCCATTCCCACTGCTGGAAGAATGCCGGAGGCAATCTTCAGTCCGTCAGTCAGAACCGGCGGCATGGCCGCTACCACATTATTGACAAAATCGCTTCCGAACTGAATCGCAAGGAATGTGGGAATAAAAAATACGAAGAAAAATACCACCAGACCGGAAAGCTGCATTTTTTCAACCTTCCTGTAATCTCCGGCCTGTACGTATTTATCCGCGCCGTGAATCAGAATAATATTCAGGTTCCATGCCAGCATAATCAAAAGCTGGGCCAGCAGTCCAATCGGCAACGCCAGCGCAATTCCCACTTCCGCGTTTCCACCATTCAAAATAGCAAATACGGTGGAAAGAATACCCGCGATCTGCGCATTGGGCGGTACGCTTCCACCCACCGGAATTACGCCCATATACATCAGCTCTACGCTTCCACCCACCAGAAGACCCGTCTGCACATCCCCCAGCAAAAGTCCGATGAGCGGTCCCGCAAAAATCGGACGGGAAATCATCCAGTAGCCATATCCATAATTCTCAAGTATCAGAAATGCAATAAATATACTTAAAATCAATACCTGTATCGTACTCATATCTACACCTTCTCCTTCCAGTCTCTCACATCAGCTTCATCAGGTCTTCTTCCGTATCCGTAGGGGTAGTACGATTTTCAAGCGCCACGCCATAGCTGTTCAGTTTTCTGAAAATCTCCTCCATCTCCGGATCCACATAGACAGTTTTTGACAACTGTCGTCTTCCCTCCTTAAAATACAGTCCTCCTACATTGATTTTTTCCAGCTTTACCCCCTTTTCATAAATATGAAGAAGCGTTCCCGGATGCTTTACAACCACAAAAATTTTCTTTTTCGCGTACTTGTTCAGCAGCTCCACCGCTTTATCCTCATCGCAGACGAAGCATTTTACCCCCGCCGGACACGCCATCTGCAAAAGGCTGATCTGAAATTTATCTTTCGAAATTTCATTATCAATTACCATGATTGCGTCGCTTTTATATACCACAGACCAGGCATAGCCCACCTGACCGTGTATCAGGCGTTCATCGATTCTTGCAATGGTAATCATTTTTTCTGCCCCCTTTCTGATTTCAACATAGCAAATCCGAAATTATGTGTCAACATTCTGTGTTTATGTTGAAATTTTATTTCAGTTTAAGAAAGAAATTTACGCTGTCATCGGTTTATTTGACCTGATCAATTCTTGTTTTCTGAATTTTTTGTATAATTTCGTCATAATCCAGAGAACAATAGATGGCATACAGCAGATCGATCACATAAAGCTGAGCCGTTCTGGAGGCCATGGCCCCGCTTCGAAATACTGTTTCCTTGGCCGTCACAAAGAGATTATGATCCGCAATCCGGTTCAGGGAATTCTCTCCGGAAGAGGTCACCGCCACCACCGACGTCCCGTTTTTCTGCAAAATTCCCGCTATCTGAAGCATTTCCTTTGTTTCTCCCGAATAGGAAATGATGATTCCCAGATGGGAGGCGTCCGAATTAACCGCCTGCACATACTGCCGGTCATAATGCTGGTGTACGATGACATTTTTGCCGATTCTCATAAATTTGAACTGTCCGTCCACAGCTACCAGACTGGAAGCGCCAATCCCGTAGAAATCTATGATATTGGCGTCTTTCATAAGTCTAGCCACCCGAAGCAGCTCTTCTTCGTTGACCAGTACCCGCGTTTCTTCTATCGTTTTGATGGAGATGTTTGTGATTTTATCAATGATAGCCCCCGGGGAATCGTCCTTTTCAATGGTGGTCGTATCCAACAGATTCAGCTTGATATTCTGGAAATATTTTGTTTCCTCCGCCAGCAGTACCTTCAACCTGGAAAAGCCTTTAATATCCAGCTTTTTGCACAGACGTACGATGGTGGCCGGTGAAGTGAAGGATTCTCTGGCCAGATCATACACCGTGTATTCCAGCACCCGTTTGGGATACCGCAAAATATATTCCCGCACCTGATTTTCTGCCTCCGATAGATTTCTCTGATCCCGCAGTTTAATTAAAACACTCATGTTTTTCCCTCTCTTCCTGCTTTTCTTTTCTGTAGTATGGCATATCTTTTTCAAAATGTGAAATTAAATTTTATTCTTTTTGAAAATGATTGTATTTATGTTTCACATTTTCTATAATTTTCTTATCAGAAGGGAGGGACTTTCTATGAATTTAAAAAACCTGGAAACAGAACAGAGAAATCCGAGAACTATGCATATAGATTCCATGAGCACCCTGGATATGGTGCGTACCGTCAATCAGGAGGATGCCGCCGTAACTCAGGCCGTGGAAACGGCGCTGCCGGATATCGCGCGACTCATTGACGGAATCTGCGAGCGGCTCCAGAACGGCGGTTCCCTGTACTACATCGGCGCCGGCACCTCCGGCCGGCTGGGAGTACTGGACGCTTCGGAATGTCCGCCCACCTACGGAGTCTCGCCCCTGTTGGTTCAGGGCATTATCGCCGGCGGAGATTCCGCGCTCCGCGATTCCAGTGAAAGCGCCGAGGACAGTCCCAAAAACGGAAAGCAGGATCTACTTTCGCACGGCTTTACCTCCCGCGACGCACTGGTGGGACTGGCTGCCAGCGGACGCACGCCCTATGTCATCGGAGCGTTGGACTATGCCCGCTCCATCGGCGCACTGACAGGTTCCGTCGCCTGTGTTTCCCATGCCGCTATTTCCTCCCATGCGGAGATCCCCATAGAGGCGGTCACCGGCCCAGAAGTAATCACCGGATCCACACGAATGAAGGCCGGAACCGCCCAGAAGCTGATCCTCAATATGATCTCCACCTGCACCATGATCAAGCTGGGAAAGGTCTACCAGAATCTGATGGTTGATGTGCGTCCCAGTAACGAAAAGCTGGTGGAACGCTCCCTTGGCATTCTGCAGGAATGTACCGGCTGCGACCGCGAAAAAGCCGCAGAGCTTCTGCGCGCTTCGGATTATCACGTAAAAACAGCCATTCTCATGGCCCTCGCCGCTCTCAACGCGGAACAGGCACGAGAAAAGCTGACCCAGGCAGACGGGCGGCTGGCCACGGCCCTGAAAAGCTGAAGGATTTTACCTGCCTATCACCCTTTCCAATAAATTTAAGAAGACGGCACCTCTTAACTGCCGTCTTCTTAAATGTCAATTTTCTTAGAGACCCTTAGAGACCCTTAGAGACCCTTAGAGACCCTTAGAGACCCTTAGGATTTTATCCGATATCTGGTCATAGGTCCAGAACCAATTCGTTCGATTCTGTTCTTTTCCCGTAACTTCTCCATCAATTTCCTGGCTGCGGATTTTGTTTTATAACCACACAGCTCTGTGGCCTGTCCCATACTGATTTCACCATGCCGCTGAAGATAAGACAATATCTGTTCTTCTTTTGACATTGCATTATATTTTATCGCATCTTCTTTTATCCGCGAAGTCACTTCCGCGCTTTCCAGTTCATATCCTTTTCCCCGCAGATCTGCAGCTCCCGGTATGTACACCACTTGCCCGACTTCCAGCTTTACAATCACCCGATCCGGACTGTATTCTGTAATAAATTCCGGCTTCTTCCAGTTCTGTTCCCGCCAGGCTGTCATAATCTTATCGATACCACTTCCGGCCCGTTCGCCCACATTTACTCGACTGAACATCTTTAATACAAGCGGATTTCTCGGATCACTATTTCCTCCCGCAAAGAAGTCCTCCCGCGAAACGCGAAGCGTTCCCGGATTTGCGATTGTAATTTTCTTTCGATTTTTTACGATTACAATGCCTCTCCTGCCCTGATAATCCGCATGCGCCAGCGCATTGGCCACAGCCTCTGCCAATGCTTCGTGTACATCTACTTCATCTACACGCGCCCCATTTCTCCGATTTACAAAAGGTACTGCCACATCATCATCAATCCGGTTAATTACTTTATAATAAAAATCATATAGATTACCGCTCCAGTCACCATCATCAGAAGTCGTTCGATACAGCCAGCGTACCTTCTCATTCTCTGTCTCTTCACGATAGTCAAGAAAATAATTTGAGAAAACATCCTGTATGTATTCCGCTTCTCCAAACATCAGCAGCCCCGCAACCGTCGGGGAAAGATTCCCTTCCTTATTTTTTCCCACAGCTTTCAGTTTCATCAGGAACTCATCTGTCTGCAGCTTATTCCAGGGATGATTTTCATGCAGACCTTTGAAACGAATCCGATACCCCTTTATCGTATCCACATTCAGGGCATCCAATGTCATTTTCTCCAAAATTTCTGAATCAACAGAAACCTCTCTCTGATCCGCAAACATGGCCCGGATTTCTTCCTCCGCGCACAGATAGTCACCCTCGTAATTTCTCCGATAGGTTCCCTTCATCGGATCCGGGCCGATATAAACCGGCTTATCATGCCGATCTGCTTCCGGTACTTCTATCTGTAAAAGTTTCTTGCCTTCGACCTCCACAACCGCCACATGATGATTCAGCAAAATATTTTTTGAAACCTTGTTTCTGTCATTTACTACACTCCAGAAATCCTTCTGGTACTTCACCAGTTGACGCTCCGTCAATCCATTTACCTCAAAGGAATCCCTGTGTTCTCGCACGCCAAGCAGAATAACACCGCCCTCTGTGTTGGCAAATGAAGAGTAGGTCTCCCAGATGCTGACTGGCAGCCCGTTCTCTGCCAGCTTACATTCCCTCTTATAATTTTCTTCCAGATGAAGTGTCTCTAAAAAACGTTGTTTCATATTGTCCCCCGCATGCCATACTTCTTTTCTCCAGTATAGCCCACTTCTTATTTTCTCCGCAACTGCTTTTCCAACACAAAAACCGGATCCCCGTGTACCTGTTGCATACAGGCCACCGAAAATCCGGTTTTCTCTTTCGTAATCTATATTCGATTATCCTTTTACATCCAGACGGAGCAACGCACGCTTCAGACGCGCTTCTGCCATGCGGTAGTCGCGCTCGTCAAGCGTCTTGTCCTCCAGCAGCTTCTCGGCGCGCGCTTTGGCTTTCGCCGCACGCTCCTCGTCGATATCCTCTTTCCACTCCCAGGTGGTGGCCATGACGCGGCAGGTGCCGTTCATCATGGACAGCATGCCGCCGATGCAGGCTGCTTCCCGGACCGTTCCGTCCGGCAGCGCCACATGGGCGTGTCCCATACCGAGGGCAGTGCAGAAATTACTGTGTCCGGCCAGGATCGCCAGGTCACCTGTGATGGTTCTGCATACGATCCGCTCTGCCTCTCCTTCGAACAGCAGTCCGTCCGGCGTTCCGATTCGTAACGGAAAAGTCTTCATAGACATCCCCCTTTACTGATTCTTCGCTCTCTCAAATACCTCGTCGATGGTTCCTGCCATCAGGAAGCAGCTCTCCGGTATCTGATCGCACTCGCCGTCCAGAATCATACGGAATCCGCGCAGAGTCTCCTTCAGCGGAACATAGCTTCCCGGCATACCGGTAAACTGCTCTGCCACAGAGAAGCTCTGGGACAGGAAACGCTGAACCTTACGGGCACGGTTTACTGTCTGCTTATCCTCCTCGGACAACTCGTCCATACCCATGATGGCGATGATATCCTGCAGCTCCTTATAACGCTGCAGCACCTGCTGTACCGCACGGGCTACCTCGTAGTGCTCGTGGCCTACGATCTCCGGAGAAAGGATACGGCTGGTGGAATCCAGCGGGTCTACGGCCGGATAGATACCCTGGGCACTGATCTCACGGGAAAGTACCGTGGTAGCGTCCAGATGGGTAAAGGTAGTAGCCGGAGCCGGGTCAGTCAGGTCGTCCGCCGGCACGTATACAGCCTGTACGGAAGTGATGGATCCCTTTCTGGTGGATGTGATACGCTCCTGCAGAGCACCCATCTCGGTAGCCAGGGTAGGCTGATAACCTACTGCGGACGGCATACGTCCAAGCAGTGCGGATACCTCCGAACCTGCCTGTGTGAAACGGAAAATATTATCAATGAACAGAAGCACGTCCTGATTTTTCACATCGCGGAAGTACTCTGCCATGGTCAGTCCGGAAAGTCCGACACGCATACGGGCTCCGGGGGGCTCGTTCATCTGACCATAGACCAGGGCGGTCTTGTCAATAACGCCGCTTTCCTTCATTTCGTTATAAAGGTCGTTACCCTCACGGGTACGCTCCCCTACGCCGGTGAATACGGAAATACCGCCGTGTGCTGTCGCTACGTTGTGGATCAGCTCCATGATCAGGACGGTCTTACCTACTCCCGCACCGCCGAACAGACCGATTTTACCACCCTTTGCATAGGGGCAAATCAGGTCTACGACCTTGATACCGGTCTCCAGAATCTCGGTCGCCGGTACCTGCTCCTCGTAAGCCGGAGCCTGACGGTGGATGGACCAGTGCTCCTTCGCCTCCGGAGCCGGCTGATTGTCTACCGGGTCGCCCAGAAGGTTGAATACACGGCCAAGGCACTCCTCGCCTACCGGAACCTCGATGGGCTTTCCGGTATCCAGGGCCTTTGCTCCTCTGACGAGACCGTCAGTGGAGTTCATGGCGATACAGCGGACCGTATTGTCGCCGATCTGCTGTGCCACCTCAACGGTCAGCTTCGTACCGTTGTTATCGATTTCAATGGCGTTCAGCAGCGCAGGCAGCTCGTCGTGAGCAAACCGGATGTCCAGTACGGGGCCGGTGATCTGCACTACCTCACCAATGTGTTTTTCACTCATTCCTGAATCTCCTTATATATGATGATTCCTTGTCCGAGCTGCAGGCTTTCACCCGCATCTCATCAGATGCCTTCCGCACCTCCAACAATCTCTGTGATTTCCTGCGTTATGCTGGCCTGACGGGCTCTGTTATAAAACAGGTTCAGGTTCTCGATCATCTCTTCCGCGTTGCCGGTCGCCGCCTCCATGGCCATTCTCCGGGCCGCCAGCTCACTGGCCTGAGCCTCGCAGACGCCGCCGTAAATAAGACCTGCCAGGTACTCCGGCACGATGGCGTCAAAGACCTCCTCCGCGCTGGGTTCATAGAGAATCAGGTTCCGTACCGGCTCCTTCTTCTCTTCCGTTCTGGCCAGCTCTGACAGCGGCAGCATGGAAATGACATCCGGCTGCTGTGACAGCATGGACACAAACCTCGTGTAACAGAGTTCAATATGACCGAATCCCTTCTCTTTGAATTCCTTGCAGAGCATATTGGCCATCTCGAAGCAGTTGGCTACTGAGACGTCCTCGATCTCCGCATACTTCTCAGTGATGCAGGGAATTCCCTTTCTCCGGAAATGCTCTACCGCCTTCTTGCCGATGGGCAGCACTACACAATCCCTGTCTTCCATGGCCGCTTCCACGGTCTTGAACATGTTGGAATTGTAGCCGCCTGCCAGTCCGCGGTCACCCGCCATGACAACATAGCAGTATTTTTCAGAAGCTGCTTTCTTCACATACACGGATGTAAAATCCGTATTGCCATCTGCGATATCCTGCAGGGTCTCATGAAGCTCCCGGAAATAAGGACGGCAGATTTCTGCTCGTTCCTTTGCTTTACGCAGTTTGGAGGATGCTACAAGTTCCATCGCCTTGGTGATCTGCATGGTGCTCTGCACGCTTCGGATACGCAGCTTCACCGCTTTCATATTTGCAGCCATATGCTTCCTCCTCTATCACTTATTTTTCAGGCTTTGTATTCAGGAACTGCTCCGTGTAAGCATCCAGGGCTGCCTTCAGTTTTTCCTCGGTGTCAGCCTCCAGCTTGCCTGTGGAGCGGATTTCCTGCATAGCCACAGTGCCTATGGCGTCGGTATCGAGATAGGTGTAGAGACCTGCCTCATATGCCTTCACATCCTCTGTGGCAATCCGTGTCAGGATTCCTCTGGTAACCGCATAGAGAATCGCCACCTGCTTCTCAACTGCAACCGGCGCGTTCTGATTCTGCTTCAGAACCTCCACGATACGCGCTCCCTGCTCCAGACGTGCCTTGGTATCGGCGTCCAGATCGGAACCGAACTGAGCGAAGCTCTGCAGCTCACGGTACTGGGAATACAGAAGCTTCAGGGTACCGGCTACCTTCTTCATCGCCTTGATCTGGGCGTTACCACCTACTCGGGATACAGAGATACCCGGGTTTACCGCCGGCATAACACCGGAGTGGAACAGCTCGGTCTCCAGGAAGATCTGTCCGTCTGTAATGGAGATCACGTTAGTCGGAATGTAGGCAGATACATCGCCTGCCTGGGTCTCAATGATAGGCAGAGCCGTCATGGAACCGCCGCCGTGCTCATCGTCCAGCTTCGCCGCACGCTCCAGAAGTCTGGAATGCAGATAGAATACATCACCCGGATAAGCCTCACGGCCGGGCGGACGACGGATCAGCAGGGAGAGTGCACGGTACGCAACCGCGTGCTTGGTCAAATCGTCATAGATGATCAGCACGTGCTTTCCCTGATTCATAAAGTACTCGCCCATGGCACAGCCGGAATAGGGCGCGATATACTGCAGCGGGCTTGCCTCGGATGCAGTAGCGGCTACAACCATGGTGTAATCCATGGCGCCGTTCTTTGTCAAAGTCTCTACCAGATTAGCTACGGTGGAACGCTTCTGACCGATGGCTACATAGATACAGATCACGTCCTGTCCCTTCTGGTTAATAATGGTATCTACCGCAATGGCAGTCTTACCGGTCTGACGGTCGCCGATGATCAGCTCACGCTGTCCGCGTCCAATCGGAACCATGGAATCGATGGCCTTGATACCGGTCTGAAGCGGCTCAGATACGCTCTTTCTCTCGCAGATACCGGGAGCCGGGCTCTCAATCGGGCGGAAGGTATCCGTCACAATGGGGCCTGCACCGTCGATCGGCTGTCCCAGGGCGTTTACGACACGTCCAATCATCGCTTCTCCGACCGGAACGGATACGACCTTGCCGGTACGCTTTACAGTCTGTCCCTCGCTGATGTTCTCATCGGAACCAAACAATACGATGGACACGCTGTTCTCTTCCAGGTTCTGGGCCATACCAAAGCTGCCGTCCTCAAACTCCAGCAGCTCGCCTGCCATACAGTTAATCAGGCCGCTGGCTCTGGCAATACCGTCACCAACCATCAAAACCGTACCGGTTTCATTCTGCTGGATAGCATTGTCATAGTATTTGATCTGGCTGCGGATGACCTTGGAGATTTCTTCTGGTTTTAATTGCATGTTTCCATTCCCATCCTTTAAACAGTATTTTATAAGTTACACGATTACTTCGTTCAGTTTTCTGGAAATTCCTGACATTCTGGCCTGAACCGTTCCGTCAAGCTGCTTTCCTTCCAGTTCCACACGCAGACCTGCTACCACAGAAGCATCCAGCTTCTGTACCAGCTCTACGGTTTTTCCGCTGATTTTTTCCAGCTTCGCCTTCAGGGCCGTAAGCTGCGCGTCGCTTAAAGCAACCGCGCTGGTCACCACTGCCTCGGCGATTCCATGATCCGCGTGATAGCGCCGTGTGAATTCTTCGCAGCAGCCTGCAAATTCTCCGAGGAGATTCCGCTCACACAGCAGCTTCATAAAATTCACCAAATAACGCTCTGCCTGTCCGCCAAAGGCTTCCTCGATGAGCTTTGTCCGTTCTGTCTTCGGGACGGAGGGCTCACAGAGCAGCTTTACATAGTCGGGATTCTCCCGGAACAGATTCCGAATTTCCTTCATCTGCTCTCCGATGGCGTCCGTGAGATTTTCTTCGGCAGCGAGGTCATAGAGACTGCCGCCATACAATCTGGCGTACTGTGTCATGATGCCTCACCTACATTCGCGATAAATTCGTCAATGAGTTTCGCGTGATCCTCTTCACTAATCTCCCGCTCGATTACCTTACCGGCAATCTCCACGGCCATGCCGCCAATTTCATCCTTGATTTCATTGACCGCTTTTCTCTTCTCCTGGGCGATGTCGCTCTCTGCCTTTGACTTCAGGGCAGCCGCCTGGGCTGTAGCCTCCTTCAGCATCTCTTCACTCTGAAGCGCCGCCGTCTTCTGGGCGGTGATAAGGATCTCATTTGCCTTCTCCTTCGCTTCCTTCATGTTCTGCTCATACTCGGTCTTGATGGCGTCCGCGTCCGCCTTAGCCTGCTCGGCCTCGCGAATCTGCGCGTCTGCCAATGCTCTTCTCTTCTCGAGCATCTCACCTACCGGTTTGAACAGGAAACGCTTGATCAGATACATCTGAATAAACAGATTACAGATCTGCGCGACAAACGTCCATGGCACAAGACCAACTAATTCCTGTACATCCATGTCCTGACCTCCTGTTTTTCTTATACTCCGTGATTCTGTTACGGATTATGCCAGGAAGTTCATGAACATACCCGGCGCTACGAAGATCAGCAGCAGACCGGTTACGAAACCGTAGATACCGGTGGTCTCTGCGATAGCACAACCAAGAAGCATGGTAGAGGTAACATCGCCCTTGCACTCCGGCTGACGTCCGATAGCTTCGCAGGCCTTGGATACGGCATTACCTTCTCCGATACCAGGTCCGATACCGGCGATCAGCGCCAGTCCTGCTCCAATTGCACATCCTGCTAATGCGATACCTTTTGCAAGTAACTGAAATTCCATATTCATTTCCTCCTAAAATGGTTTTTTCATTTTTTAATAACCTTTTGAGCTTACTCCTCTGCCGCGTTGGCGATATACATCACCGTCAGCATACAGAATATAAATGCCTGCATCACGCCGGAGAACCAGTCGAAGTAGACCGACGTAATCGCCGGAAGACCTACCGACAGGATCGGGATCTGCGACAGCACACCTCCGAGCACGCCCGGAAGCAGTCCCAGCAGCTTGCTGCTGGCCAGAGCCAGGGCTCCGTAAATCAGTGCGTTGATAACCACGCCTGAAAGAATGTTACCGAAATGACGGCAGGCCAAACTGATGGGCGTAGCCAGCTCGGACAGCACGTTGAACGGCGTCATGACGGCAATCGGAGTGGTAAATCCCTTCAGATATCCGCCGATTCCGCTGGTCTTGATCTTCTGAGCTGTGATCATGATAAATACCACGATGGCCCAGGCAGCTTCCGTCGAAAGATCCGCCGTCGGACTCCGAAGACCGATTAAGCTGATAAGGTTGGAAACCACGCTTGTGGCAAACAGAGCCGCCACAAAGGGAATCAGCTTCCGGAACTTCTCGCCCGCATTGCCAATGACGAACTTGTTCGCCATCTCCACCAGCATCTCAGCCACGGCCTGACGCTTGGAGATCTTTTCCACCTTCAGGTCGTGAGTCAGCCAGATACAAAGACCCGTAATCAGCGCCATGACAATCCAGCTCACCACCAGGGTTTCACTAATCTGAAGATCGCCCAGTATGGGAATATTCGTCGGTATCGTGAAAAAGACCCGAGCACCTGAAATATCCACTTCCATGCATCTTCACCTCCTATCTTCACAAATTCCAATAGTTCCAACTATTTCTTCAAAATCCCCATGATCTTGATTCCCGTTCCCGGGAACAGCAGCGGAAGAATCCCCGCCACATAGTGAAAACAGGGAGCGACAATCGCTATGATCACCCAGAGCATCTGAAACAGCATTCTCTGGGAATAGCTTCCCTTTACCAGAGTCTTCACCGCGTCATGGTCGCCCGCCTTCGCGGCCGCCTTCTGCACCATGAGACCCATCCACAGAAAATTCAGAACAGCGACTGCCCCGCCGCCGAGCCCGCCGAGAATCACCGTATAGTTAAACGGCACCTTCTCCGGCATCGTAAAATGAAGTACCAGAAATAGCAGCCACATAAGTACCACGCCTGTGGCTGTATAAATCGCCACATGCTTCGTCTCCTCTTTGATCGCGGGCTGCATGTTGTCCAAAAGCTTGCTCATAGATTCCACCTTTTCTACTCGTGCCGGTTAAAGGAAATGTGCTTTTTTGTCTCTTCCTTTTTCTGCTTCCCGGTCACGGATATATAAAGTTTCCAGGCTACCATTCCGGAGCCTCCCATACCAAAGAAAAATCCCGGAATATAGATCCAGCCGCCAAGTCCCACTTTCGCGCACAGCAGCCAGCAGATGCCCAGACACATCAGAAGCGGCGTCACCAGCGTGAAGCTGAACTGGGTCAGCATGGTCAGATTTTTTACGATATCCATCCACCATTTCATTTCCTTCATGTCCGTATACTCTCCCGCTTCGTTCCATTGTTTCTTTGTATACACACCATTGATATTACTATTTCCGGGGACGCAAGTCAATTTATTTATGCTTTTTTTACATTTAGGAAATGGCTTTTTTCCTATTATAAATAGGCTTTCTGTACATGCTGATAAGCCACACGATCAGGAACAGCAGAGCCATCTCCGTGCTCATCAGAGCATAGTCCATGTCCAGCAAAACCAGCAACGCAATCCAGGTACCTGTCACCAGGAAGCTGCGGCCTTTCACCAGGGTATAGATGACGATACCCAAGAATAGCAGGGTGAAAATAATGCCGACGGGGATGGAGAAGCGGAGCATCTGATTAAAAAAAACGTTATGAGCGTTATTGACAAACCACCAGCCTTCTCCATTTACATCAATGGCGGATTCGCCAAAACGCATGCCCCAGCCTTCCGGATGTCTGAGAATCACACTCTCCCACACGCCCTTCCAGATAGGAATTCTCCCTCCCAGATTCCAGATATTCCGTTCCGCCAGCACATCGCCGGCCACCTTCCAGCCCGCGTAACCGAACACAGCCAATACCGCCAGATACCATGCCTTAAAACGAAAATGCTTCCACTCAATCTGATCCGCCGCATAGCCAGCGAAAATCAGGAATACCCCTGCGATACCGGTCCAGGAATGGGTCAGATACAGGCAATATAACAGCACGGCCTCTCCTGCCACAAAGGCAAGCTGCGAGCGGAACTTCTTCCGATAAGCCACCAGCAGCGCGATAAAAGCCACCAACATTACCGCGTACTCACTTTTATGGCTGTAGAGCCAGTAATGACGGGTCTCGTAAAAATTCTCCGGCAGTTCAAAAAGCACAAACTGATTATTGCAAATCAGCAGCTTGGTATAGCCCATCATGTAGTAGATAATGCTGCCTATATTGGAAAGTATGATACAATACATCAGGAAACGGATCGTTCCGTCCCGTTTCTCTTCTGAGCCTTCCCCCAGGCCCGCTATCACTGCCAGCAATAGAAATGCCACCGTATTATTAACCTGCTCCCAGTACCAGTGCAGATATTTATGATTAAAATACAGCGACAGCAGATTATAAATCAGCAGTCCCGCAAAATACACAATCGCCGCTATGGATATACGCGGAAGCCTGTCCCTGTTATTCCAGACCCGCACTGCCATATACAATACCACCAGAAAATAGGCCCAGGAGAACCCTGCGTAATACGCGCTCTGATACACATCTGTGTAGGGACTGTAAAAAGCCGGGAACAGCAGCATCAGTGCCACGGCGCCTCTCAGGAGCCAGGAATCTATCTCATGTTCTTTTATCCAGTTCATCGGTAGTCTCCTTCCTTTATTTTATCTATTATATCCCAGATACTTATTATTTGACAAGCACCGCAAAATCTTTTATGATACACATAGAAAAGCATCTGTTACAAAATTTGTTAATTTGAAGGGAATTTGTTGTACTATGTACAAAAAAGAATCGACCGGGTGGTTCAAGCATTACGATTTTATCCTTCTGGATATGATTTGCCTGCAGGCCGCCTTTCTTCTCGCATATATCATCCGCGGTTTCGAAGGAAATCCGTACTCCATCGTTCTTTATCGGAACATGGCTGTCTTTATCGCGTTTGCGGACATCGTTACCCTCTTCTTTTTCGAGACGCTGAAAAACGTCCTGAAAAGAGGACCCTATATTGAATTTATGGAAACCGTGAAGCACGTGGTCATCGTCAGTGCTCTCGGCGTATTTTATCTTTATCTTGTTCAGGACGCGCAGGACTATTCCCGCCTGATGCTGGGCATCATGTATGTGATCTATTTCTTTCTGACCTACACAGTACGGCAGATATGGAAAACCATCCTGAGACGCCGTATGGTGATAGGCGGCGACCGTTCCCTGCTGATCGTCACCCGGGCCGGCGAAGCCGCTGAAGCTGTCCGGAACCTGAAGAAAAATAACTATGAGATGTTCACACTCTCCGGTCTGGTCATCCTTGATCGCGATATGACCGACCAGAAAATTGAGGGTATCCCGGTTGTCGCAGGCGCCGCAGACGCTCCCATGTATGTATGTCAGGAGTGGATTGACGAGGTTCTGATCATTCCTTCCGTCGAGGAGGATCCGCTTCTTCAGGATCTGGTCCATAAATTCGTGGAATCCGGCGTAGCGGTACACCTGAATCTGTCCCGGGAGGTCAATATCCCCGGTCAGAAGCAGATCATGGAAAAGGTCGGCAGCTACACCGTGCTGACCACCAGCATGACCTTCGTTTCCGCCAAGCAGCTCTTTATTAAGCGCGCCATGGATATCGCAGGGGGCCTTGTGGGCTGCCTGCTGACCGGCATCGTATTTATTTTCGTGGCTCCGGCCATCTATATCAGCTCTCCGGGTCCGATTTTCTTCTCACAGGAGCGTGTGGGGAAAAACGGTAAGAAATTCAAAATGTACAAGTTCCGCAGCATGTATCTGGACGCCGAGG